>NZ_JABLUU010000004.1:0-215858 GCF_018491655.1 Komagataeibacter oboediens
TCTGTGGCCACCGCCACCGGAATGCGGGCGAAGGAAGGCGACACCAAGCACAACCGCCAGCGCCCCGCCCGCCAGATAAAGGATGCGCCGCCCGCGCCGGGAGCTTCCCCCGGGGGGCGTGCCGGGACCTGAAGTGGGGGGCGGGGGAGGGGTTGTATCCATGCGGTCGGTTTTCTGCCTGTTGTCGGACGGATGTCCTGCTCTTGTAGGACCGGGTCATGCGTGATGGGGCAAGGTTTCTGATTCGCCCAGTTGCAGTATTAACACGGCTGCGAAACTGTCTAAGTTAGGGAATGTAACATTGTCTGCGCGGTGGGAAAGAGGGAAACTGCCGAACGTTTCAATATCGTTTCTTTCCGGTGTTTTCAATGTGTTCATGCCCGCTTACGGTGGCCCCGGCATCGGCGGAAAGTCGCAGCAGGATCGGCAGCGCCATTGATGCGACCAGCGCGCACGCCATGAATGTCAGACTGTAATCCTGCCCCTGCCATTTCACGGGCAGTACCGAGTGGCATGCGGCCAGCATCCCGGCGGCAAGGCATATGCCCATTGTCAGCATGACCTGCTGGCAGGTGGAATACAGGCTGGTTGCCGTTCCCATGCGTGGCTTTGGCATGTCAGCATACGCGATGGTGTTGTAGCCGGTGTAAAGCAGCGTCTGGCCCATCCCGTTCATGGCCAGCAGCCCCAGCAGCCACCCCATGGGCATGCCCGGTCGGAACCCGGCCAGCAGCAGGCATACGGCCGGCAGCACAAGGCTGGCCACGCACATCACGGTGCGGAAGCCCCGGCCACGGTAAATGCGGGGGGCCGCGAACCGCATGACCAGCGCGCCAACCGGGGCGATGAAGGTGATCAGCCCGCTCTGGGCGGCGCTGGCGCCAAAGCGTGTCTGCAGCAGCGATGGCAGGAGAAAGATGATCCCGGCGGTGGCAATGCGGGTCAGTCCCCCGGCAAGGACCGAAATGCGGAAGGTCGCCACCCGCAGCAGCGACAGGTCCAGCACCGGGTGCGTTACCCCCCGCGCATGGCGCAGGTAGGCCCCGGCGCACAGCGGGGCCAGCAGCAGCAGCCCGAAAGATATGACGGGTGGAAAGCCCGGATGGGTCAGCATTTCCATGCCGAAGATCAGCCCCGCCAGCCCGGTCGCGGACAGGATGTTGCCCCGCAGGTCAAAGGGGGGTGGACGGACCGCACGGATCTGGGGAATGAACCGTCCCGTCATTACAATGGCCAGCAGGCCGAGCGGGATGTTGATGTAGAAGATCCACCGCCACGACAGCCATGATGTCAGCACGCCCCCCAGCACCGGCCCGGCCATGGGGCCGATGGTGGCGGGCAGCATGACCCACGCCATGGCAGCCAGCAGTTCCGACTTGGGCACGTTCTGCAGGATCACCAGCCGGCCGACCGGGACCATCATGGCGCCGCCCGCGCCCTGCACCAGTCGCGCCAGTGCCAGCACCACAAGATTGGGCGCCCACCCGCACAGCAGCGAACCGGACAGGAACAGCACGACGGCGCAGCGCAGCGTGGTCCGGCTGCCGAAGCGTTCGGCCACATGGCCCGATGCCGGGATCAGGGCGGCAAGGCCCAGCATGTAGACCGTCAGCGCGATGCTGGTCTGGGGAATGTCGACATGGAAATCCCCCGCCATGGCGGGCAGCGCCGTGGTCAGGGCCGTGCCGTCAATCTGTTCCATCATCATCAGGCTGGCGACGATCAGGGCCATGATACGCTTGCGCGCGGTGGAGGGTGACTCCATGCGGGGGGAAGGTGGGGGCAATGTGGGGGAAGCGGTCGTCAAGGGGGGCATGATCATGCATGATATACGCGGTACGGAACCGTAAGCGCCATCGTGGCGTTACAGGCCTGCGCTACACATCAGCGATATAACGGAGTACGAATCATGTCGGAAGACAAGGCAACGCCCATCGAGAACAAGGCCGAAGGCATCATGGACGAAGGCGTGGGCCGCCTGAAGGATGCTGCTGGTGGCCTGACGGGCAACATGGGCATGCAGGCGGAAGGCAAGGTGGACCAGCTTGCGGGCATGGCACGTCAGGAATTCGCCGACCTGTATGAAGAAGGCGAGGGCAAGGTTGAACGTGCGGTCACGTTCGTACGCGAACGCCCGCTGTTTTCGCTGGGGATCGCAGCTGCGCTGGGCACCATTGTCGGGATGATTTTCATGCCCCGTCGCAAGGGCTGAACCGGGTCGAGTCGTTTTTTTTTCATTTTAAGGGACTCGATGAGTCCACAGCATCTTGCGCAACCCTGCATAAAAATGGTTTCCATCCTTCCAGAACGGAAATTCGATGCGAATCGGGCCGGAACGGTTCGATTCGCATACGATCAGGAAGGAATGGATGCCCGATTACGCGCTTGAAAACGCCCATGGGGGACGGGTCGCCGGTGTGGATGAGGTAGGTCGTGGCCCGTTGGCCGGACCTGTCGTCGCTGCGGCGGTCATGTTCCTTTCCGGCGTGCCGGGCGTGCTTGCGGACAGGCTGGATGATTCAAAGAAGCTGAAGCCGGCAGTCAGGCAGCAGCTTTATGATGTGCTGCACGCCACGCCTGGTGTCCTGATCGGGGTGGGTGCCGCATCTGTTTCTGAAATCGAACGGTATAATATCCTGCGCGCGTCATGGGTTGCCATGCAGCGTGCGGTCGGTCGCCTGCCGCAATCCCCTGAACTGGTTCTGGTTGATGGAAACGCCGCGCCCGATTTCGGGTGCCCGGCGCGATGCGTCGTGGGGGGGGATGCGATCAGCCTGTCCATCTCGGCGGCCTCCGTCGTGGCCAAGGTCATCCGGGACCGGCTGATGACGCGGCTGGCGCAGCGCTGGCCCAGCTATGGCTGGGATCGCAACGCGGGCTACGGCACCCCCATTCACCGTGCGGCCCTGATGGCGGATGGCATCAGCCCCCACCATCGCGCGGCATTCGGCACGGTGCGCCGGATCGTGCAGGCGTCGGTTTCCCCTTATTCACCCCAAAGCGCGGAGCAGCCATCATGCTGAACAATTCATGAGCGGTGCGGTTATGATGGAATTGCCCCTGGACCAGGTGCTGCGGGGCGACTGTGTCGAGATGATGCAGACCCTGCCCGCGGGGTCGATCGACTGTGTCTTCGCGGACCCGCCCTACAACCTGCAGTTGAAGGGCGAGTTGCGTCGGCCCGATGACAGTGTGGTCGATGGGGTGGATGACGACTGGGACAAGTTCAGTGACCTGAAGGCCTATGATGAATTTACCCGCGCGTGGCTTAGCGAAGCGCGGCGCGTGCTGCGCAAGGATGGCACGATATGGGTAATCGGATCATACCATAACATTTTCCGTATCGGCGCGATCCTGCAGGATCTGGGGTTCTGGATCCTCAATGACGTGATCTGGCGCAAGTCCAACCCCATGCCCAATTTCCGTGGTCGCCGTTTCACCAACGCGCATGAAACGCTGATCTGGGCGGCAAGGGGACCGGACAGCCGCTATCGCTTCAACTATCAGGCGATGAAGGCGCTGAATGATGATGTGCAGATGCGCTCCGACTGGTACCTGCCGCTGTGCACCGGCGGCGAACGGCTGCGTAACGAGCATGGCCTGAAGCTGCACCCTACCCAGAAACCCGAGAGCCTTCTGCATCGCGTGCTGGTGGCCTCGACCAACGTCGATGACGTGGTGCTGGACCCCTTTACGGGCACCGGCACCACCACCGCCATGGCGCGCAGGCTGCGGCGGCGCTTTATTGGCATTGAACGTCATCCCGATTATGCCGAGGCCGCGATCGGCCGCGCCCGCCGGGAAAAACCCGTGCCGCTGGACAGCGTGCTGACCACGCCCGCCCGCCGTGAAAGCCCGCGCGTGCCCTTTGGCCTGCTGGTGGAACGGGGCATGGTGCCTGCGGGCACCGTGCTCATGGACCGGCAGAAGCGGGTGCGCGCCACCGTATCGCCCGATGGTACGCTGGTCAGTGGACGGCACCGGGGGTCGATCCATAAAATGGGTGCGCTGCTGACCAACGCGCCATCATGCAATGGCTGGACCTTCTGGTATTTCGAGCGCGAGGGCGAACTGACCCAGCTTGATGTGCTGCGCGGTGAAATCCGGGCGGAGCAGGCAGCCGTCGCCTCCTGACCGATGGCGGTGGGGCAGGACAAACCATTCAGGGAAGCGGCAGCATGAACCGGCGCCCCGATCTTGCCGGGCCTCATGCCCTGTCCGCGATGGAATGGAACGCGGGCCGCCATTCCGCCCTGCAGACGGATGATTACCTGTTCAGTCAGCTTATCCCCTATATCGGGAACAAGCGTAAACTGCTGGGGCTGATCGCGCAGGCGATCGCGGCCACGGGGGAAGATCCCGGGCAGACCGATTTCGTGGATCTGTTTGCCGGGACCGGCGTCGTGTCGCGTCTGGCCAAGCGGCTTGGTTTTCGCGTGCTGACTAATGACTGGGAACCGTATAGCGAGGTCCTGAACCGATGCCATGTGGCCACGTCCGCTCCACCCCGGTTTGCGGGGGGACGCGATTATGCGCAGGTCATGGCTGAACTGAATGCCCTGCCGCCGCTGGAAGGCTGGGTGACGCGGCACCTGTGCCCCGATGATGACGTGCAGTATGACACGGCACGTGACCGGATGTTCTATATGCGCAAGAACGGCATGCGTATTGATGCCATCCGTGAACGGATCGCGCAGTGGGAACATGACGGCCTGCTTGATGCCGCGCAGAAGGCGTGCCTGCTTGCGCCATTACTGTACAGCGCCAGTTACAACAGTAATACCAGCGGCCTGTTCAAGGGGTTTCACCGGGGCTGGGGCGGGCGCACCGGCACAGCGCTGTACCGGATCGCGGCGGACCTGTACCTGCGCCCGGCCTGCTTTATCGATAACGGGCGTGACAACCGGGTCATGCGCATGGACGCACATGAACTGGCCACGCATCTGCCCACGCAGGTGGGACAGGCTACGATCACGTATGTGGACCCGCCCTACAACCAGCATCCTTACGGCGCGAATTACCATGTGCTGAATACGATCGCCCTGTGGGACCAGCCGGACCTTGCCCCCAAGATCACGGGGCGGGATAAATCGGCGATCCGGCAGGACTGGCGGACGGAGCGCCGTAGCCCCTATAATCATCGCAGGCAGGCGCTGGTGGCCTACCGTGACCTGTTATCCGCGCTGGATACGCGCTGGGTCGCCACCAGTTACAGCACCGATGGCTTCATTCCGCTGGATGATATGGTGCGCGCCAACTGCGAACGTGGGGAGGTCCGGGTTTTTACCCGTGGCTACAAACGCTATCGCGTCAGCCGCCAGCGGTATTCGGCACGTCCCATGACCGTCGAATTCATCCTGCTGACCAATACACGGCGGCGCGGAACATGTGACCCGGACGGGATCGTGCAGGAAATCATGGCCGTGGAGGCCGACCTGAATTCGCCGGGCGGGAACTGACGACATTTCTTAAGCACGACCCGCGCCCGGAATGGATTCTGGAGGGATGGCCTGAAACGTCCGTCCGGGACGCATCCGGCAATAATAGCAGGCCAGGTATTGGGGCCGCTTTTTCAGAAAGCGCCCCGAACCATCGTCTTTTCGCAAAGAGATGACACCCGGAAAGTTTTATTCTTTTTTATCAGCCGTGTATTTTAGCCAGTCCCTTAGCTGCCGCCAAAGCCGAGGAACCCGATGGACGGATCGGCATGGCCGCCGGACGCATCATACCGCCTGTCGGCGCTGGCGGTGGTGGAGGCATGGTGCGGCATGGTCAGCGGCGGGGTGTCATCCTCGCCTTCCGCAAGGTTGTTGGATGCAAAATGCGGGTCTGAATCCGAGAAGGTGCGCATGGACAGCAGCAGGAAGGTAATATCATTGCGGTTCAGGTCAATCGCCATGTCCAGCGGCGTCTGCCCCAGCACGTTATGGCCCGTCATGTCCGCGCCCCGGTTCAGGGCTTCCTTCGCCGCACCAAGGCTGCCACGGTTGATGGCGTCAAACAGTGCGTCGGTCGGATTCATGTCGGCGCTGGCGTGGCCGTGTTCCTCTTCGCTGGATTCCGCACCGGGCAGGGCCGCAGGCGGGGCCGCGGCCTTGGCTGCACGGCGGGCCTCAGCCTTTTTCGCAGCTTCGGCGGCTTCGCCCTCGGCTTCCGCTTCGTCGGCATCCTGCGCATGGGCCATATGGATGGGCATGCATACGGAAGGGACGCCTGCGAACAGGGTTGCGACAAGAAGATAAATACCGGATCTGGAAATCATGTCCTGTCCCGAGAGTGAGCGTTCGTCCGGGCATGCGAAACTGCCATATGCCACCCGACCGTTCTGGTGATTACCGCAAAATGGCGGCGGATGCGATGCCTAATCATCTTTCTGTCAGGAACGGCTTTCGCGCCACCATGCCACAAGCAGCATGACCAGCACGAACAGCCCCACCGCCCAGGCTGGCAGCATGGACGTGGCCTGCTGTCCCGATACGCTGTGCGCGTTGCGTGCGGGGAAGGCAAACCGGTCCGCGGTCGAGGTCACCCGTCCGTCTTCCATGACGACCTGCGGCAGGGACGGTGCCTGCGGGTTATCGCCCAGCCAGTGCACACCGCCCCCCGTCGCCGCGGCCATGGGGGCCAGCAGGGACGCCGTTGCCCGCAGGTCGGCAAACTCGACCGGGTCTTCGGCGCGCGGGGCGGCAAAGGCTTCATGTCCCGCATCGTCACGCACGGTCCATATCCCTTCCTGCCGTGCGGGCAGGCGTGCGCGGGTCAGTCCCGTATTGCCCGCGGGTTCCAGCGTTATGGACTGCGTGGTGCCATCGGGGGCGATCACATGGACAACCGGTGGCGGCCCGGCAGTGACCGAACGGCGGGTAATGGTCATCTGGCCTGCCGAGATTTCGGCCTCAAGCTGGTTTTCCTCCAGCTCCGGCTCCTTCATCAGCCAGTGTGAAATGCGCCGCAGCAGTTCGGATTGCGGCCCCCCGCCACCTTCGCCATGCGACCACAGCCACGCCTGGTCCGACAGCAGGAAGGCCACGCGTCCCTTGCCCGCGTGGTCAAGGACCAGCAGGGGCTGCTGGTCCGGGCCTGTCATCAGCACTTCGCCGCCCGCCGTATCCGTATGCAGGCTGCGGTACCACGGCCCCCATCCCGGCTGGCCGCCCGCATGGTCGGGCGCGCCCGGCAGGCCGGAGGTCACGGGATGACGCATGCCGGTTTCCGTCAGGTCGGGCCGGAACCGGCGCACGGTCATGCCGTCGGTGGACGCCACGTGGGCCGGCAGGATATCCGATAGCGGCGTGTCCTGCAGGGACCCGGGGGTCAGGAATTCCGGTCCCCCGATCAGCAGCAGCCCGCCGCCCGCGCGGATGTGGTTGACGATATTGCGCAGGTAGGCTTCAGGCAAGATGCCCCGGTTTTCGAACCCGTCGAGGATGATGAGGTCGAACTGGTCGATTTTCTGCTGGAACAGTTCATTCACCGGGAAGGCGATCAAAGCCAGGTCCGACAGCGGCGTGCCGTCATCGCGATCGGGCGGGCGCAGGATGGTGAAGTGGACCAGATCAACCGACGGGTCGGCCTTCAGCAGTCGCCGCCAGACCCGTTCGCCCTGGTTGGGGGTGCCCGATACCAGCAGCACGCGCAGCCGGTCGCGCACGCCGTTGATGCGGATGACATCATGATTGTTGCGTGTTGAAACCTCGCCAGGCAGTTCAGGCGCCGACAGGCCCACCAGCATCTCGCCCGGATGGGTGACCGGCAGGGTGATGTCCTGTGGCTGCCCGATCTGCACGGGACGGGAGAAGGTCGTGCCATCCCCCTGCGTCAGGGTCAGCTGGGTGGTGGCGCCGGGGGCGGGATGCGCGCCCTGGTCATCAATCTCGACACGGATGGTCACGTCCTTGCCGACAATGGCGAAGGGCGGCGCCTGGAGCACGCGCAGGTGGCGATCCGTTTCCTCCCCACTGCCGGTCAGCAGGACATGCAGCGGCAGCATCGTGCGGTGGCCATGTCCGTCATCGGGGTCGAGCATGTCGGGAACACTTGCGGGAATGTCATGGTCTTCCCCGTCGGTCACCAGCACCGCACCCGCAAGGCGTGAGGGCGGAATATCCGCCGCCGCCTGCCGCAATGCACCAAACAGCCGCGTGCCCCCATGCTGGGCTTCGCGCAGGGTCACGATGCGCGGCACAAGCCCCGGCACGCGGTTCATCTCCGCCTGCAGGCGTTCGGCGGTGTTGCGCGCCATCTCGTCGCGGTTGCGCTCGGACATGGATGCCGACTGGTCCACCATGATCAGCGCGGTTTCAGGCAGAGGGTGCCATGTTTCGGTAATGCGCTGCGGGTTGCACAGCCACGCGATGAGGCCCAGCGCCGCCAGCAGCCGCCACACGCTGCCGCGCACCCGTCGCACAACTCCCATGACCGCGAGGGCCACAGCCATGGCCAGCAGGATGTCGATGCACCATGGCGGCACCTGCGGGCTGAATGCCATCATGTGGCGTGACAGGTCGGGCATGCCCATCATTCCCCCAGCCGTTTCAGCAGGGCGGGCACATGCACCTGATCCGCCTTGTAATTGCCAGTCAGCGCGTAAATCACGGCATTGACCCCGAACCGGTAGGCCACCACGCGCTGTTCCGCGCCATCGGGAACGGGGGCATACGGTGTGTTGCCGCCATCATCCACCGCCCATGCATGTGCCCAGTCATTGCTGCCGATGATGACGGGACTGACGCCGTCATTCGTGCTGTCGCCTTCCTGCGCGACCCATACCAGCATGCCGTCATAGCGACCGGGAAAATCGTGCAGCAGGTAGAATGTGCGCGACAGCACATGGTGGGTATCCAGCCGGGTCAGCGGGGGGATATCCAGCCCCGCCGTCATGCGCCGCAACGCCGCCGCCGTTCCGGGGGCGGACCCGGTATAGCCGCTGGCGGTGTTGGGTGCCGTGGCGGGGTCCTGTCCCTGCGTGTCGATCATCAGGATGCCGCCATGGCGCATGTAGGTGTTCAGTGCCGCCGTGCGCGCGGGCGTGGTGGTGGTGTCCGCCGTCACGGGCCAGTAGATGAGCGGATAGTACGACAGGTCATCATGTTCCGGCACGACGCCATCAGGATGGCCCAGCACGGCGGAGGTCCGGGCATTGACGTAATCCGACAGTCCCTGCAGCCCTTCTTTCGAGACATCATCGATATCCGCATGTCCGGTCACGATATAGGCCAGCCGGGTTTCCAGCGCCGCGCGGGGTACGTCGGGGGGAATGTCCTCCGCCGCATGGGCGGGCTCATGCAGCGTGCAGGCCAGCAGCATTGCCACGGTCGCCCGGCGGCCCCATTTGCGTCCGCGCTGCATTACGCTTGCCACCCCATCCACGATCAGCAGCAGTGCGGCCATGACCATGAGTACCGGCCCGATGGCAAGGTCAGGCACCTGACCGCGCAGGTCGGATGCCGTGCCGATGGCTGCCTGCGGGGCAAGCGGGGCCGGATCATCGCCCGGATTGAGTGCACGGCGGCTGTTGCGCTGCCCATACAGTCCCGGCGGGTGTTCCGGTGTCGGGGTGGTATGGCCAAAGGCATCGGCCCGCAGGGCCTGCGCGCCTGCCGGTGGCGTGACCAGCGCGCCATCGCCATCCAGCGTCATGTAGGGGGCCAGCAGGGTACGGCCCGCTGGTGTCTCGATGCCCGAAGCTTCATCAATCAGGTGCTGCAGCATGCTGACGAACAGCCCCGACAGCGGCAGGTTGGACCATTCCGCCGTACTGGTGACATGGAACAGCACGACCTGCCCGGCGCCAAGGGCGGCATGCGTGACCAGTGGTGTACCATCGGTCAGCCGCGCCCAGCTATGGCTGTCCAGATCGGTGGAGGGCTGCGCCAGGACCTGACGCGACACCGTGACATCGCCGGGGATGTCGAGGTCATGGAACGGGGAAGATGCGGGGAAGGGGGCAAGGTGTTCCGGTCTGCTCCATGACATGGTGCCGCCCAGCACCCGCTCGCCCCCCATCAGCGGAACAGGCAGCAGCGTGTCCGCAGGCTTGGGTGTGGGGTCGGTATTATCACCGGACTGGACCAGCAGGGGGCCGGCAAAACGGATCAGTGTGCCGCCACTGCGTACCCATGCCTCCACTTTCTTGCGGCTGTCCGGGCTGCCCAGCGTGCCGTCAGGCGCGATGATGACCGACAGCGGGCGGGCCAGCAGCGTATCCAGATCCCCTTCGCGCAGTTCGGCGGTGGGCTGCAGCGCCCGGCGCAGGTAGAACAGGCTGCCCATGAGCGGCGTATCGGATGACGTGCTGGCGATCAGCCCCACGGGGCGCTGGCGTTCGCGTTCATCCAGCAGGCGTATCCCGCCCGGCCCGTTCACGCCATCCAGCGACAGGTGATCGACCTTGCTGCGTAGTTCCGCCGGCAGGTCGGGGGTGGCGTCCACATGGTCCTGTCCCGCGGGCAGGGTCACGGGCACAAGACCCAGCGTGCCGCCCGCCGCGGTTTCAAGCCGCAGCTGCCATGTGCGCGGCTGGGGACGTGGCACGGCGCGGATGCGGGTGGCAAGGCTGCTTTCGCCCCGGCCGGGCGGTGCAAGCAGGGTAATATCCGAACCGGGCAGGTACATGTCCCGCACCGGTCCGATTCTGGCCAGTGCGGCGCCAAATGCGGCATCCGCCGGGGTGGCCAGTCCGTCAGCAATATAGATGACCGGTCCGTGCCAGCCCTGCTGCGCCAGTTGCGCCAGCGCCTGTGTGGCGGCAGCGCGGTCAACCGGCCATGCGCGGGGCAGGAGCGGGTCAAGCATGCCGCGCAGCACCTGTGCCGACTGCATGGGCTGGACCATGACGGGATCCAGCGCGTCACCGCGCGCCGTCAGCAGCAGGCGCGCGCCATGCCCGGTGCGCGACAGGTGATCCAGCAGCCCGTCCAGCGCGTGGATGCGCTGTGGCCATGTACCCGCCGCGGCCCAGCCGTTATCCAGCACGATCAGGCAGTCGGCATCGGCAATGCCGGCCTGCCCGCGCGGAAAGACCGGCTGCGCCAGCCCCAGAACCAGCAGCCCCACGGCAGCACAGCGCAGCAGCAGCCGCCAGAGCGGGGCGGATGTCGCGTCCGGCGGCGGCGCATTGAGTGCACGCAGCAGGGCCATGGGCGGAAAGGACTGCACGCGCGGCGCGGGGGGCAGGGCATGCAGCAGCCACCACACCACCGGCAGCGCCAGCAGGCCCAGCAGCATCCATGGCGCGAGCAGCATCATGGCCTGTTTCCCATGCCCGGCAGGGCATGTAGCGCCAGCAGGGCCTGTTCGGGGGGCTGGTCCGTCAGGTGCGGCACGGGCGGGGAGCCCGCTGCCTGGCACACCGTGCGCAGCTGATCCTGATGGCGCGCCCAGACCGCACTGTAATCGTGGCGCAGCGTGGCATCGCCATTCAGCAGCACGGTTGTTTCGTCCTCCAGCCCGGTAAAGCGTGTATGGCCTTCATATGGAAGGGTGGTCTCCGCCGGATCGATTATTTCGACCAGCGTGCAGGTCGCCTGCCGCGCGGTCGCCGCGCGCAGGAAGGCCGATAGTTGTGGCACGGGATACAGCCCGTCGCCAAACAGCAGTACCCGGCTGCGCGCGGGAATGGCGGCGGCCAGCGGCAGGGCGGGCTCATCCACCGTTGCGCGCAGGGCGGCAATCAGTGCCTGCGCCATCCGTTCCAGCGCCTGTCGGCCCCGCAGGCGCAGCGGTGGCGCGCCGGTCGTGCCCAGCAGGCGGATGTCCTCCCCCTGCCGCAGCAGCATTGCGGCGCAGGCCAGTGCCAGCAGAAAGGCGCGTTCGGCCTTCAGCGGCAGGCTGTCAGCAGACCGCCAGCGCATGGATGCACTGTTATCGCACCAGATGCATATGGTATGCGGGGTCTGGGCTTCATGTTCGCGCACGAAGGCCCTGTCCCCCCGCGCCGACTGCCGCCAGTCGATATGGGTCGCGGCCTCGCCCGGTGTGGCGGGGCGGTACTGCCAGAATTCCTCGCCCACACCTGCCTTGCGCCGGGGGTGGGGGCCACCGCCCGCGTTCTGCGCGATCCGTCGCGCCGCCACGATCAGGGTAGGCAGGCGGCTGGCCAGTGAATCCGCCAGTGCCGCTGCCGCAACCGGGTGGCGTGGCAGGAAGGGACTGCCACCACCCGCAGGCCCCGACGGGGACGCCGCCCGTTCAGGCCCCGGTCTGGGCCGGCCGGACAGCCGCGTGAGAAAGGACAGGGGAGACCGCAACGTCAGCCAATCCGTCCGACCAGTGTGTCGATCAGCGTTGCCAGACGGACATTTTCCGCCCGTGCGGTAAAGGATAGCGCCATGCGGTGGGCAAGGACGGGGTGGGCCAGTGCGGCCACGTCCTCGATTGTGGGGGAAAGGCGGCCATCCAGCAGGGCGCGCGCCCGGGTGGCCAGCATCAGCGCCTGTGCCGCGCGTGGGCCGGGGCCCCATGCCACGGCTTCGCGTATGGTCGGGTCATCGGTCGTTTCCGGTCGGGCCGCGCGGACAAGCCGCACGATCGCATCCACCACCTGTTCGCCCACCGGCAGCGCGCGCACCAGATCCTGTGCTGCCAGCACGTCGGCTGCCGCCAGCACGGGCCGGGCCGTGGCCGTGGTGGTGCCGGTGGTGGACAGCAGCATGGCGCGTTCGGCACCGGCATCGGGGAAATCCAGCGTCACCTGCATGAGGAAACGGTCAAGCTGTGCCTCAGGCAGGGGATAGGTGCCTTCCTGCTCGATCGGGTTCTGGGTGGCCAGAACATGGAAGGGGCGGGGCAGTAGGTGGTTGGTGCCCGCGATGGCGACCTCGTGTTCCTGCATGGCCTGCAGCAGGGCGGACTGGGTGCGGGGGCTGGCGCGGTTGATTTCATCGGCCATCAGCAGCTGGCAGAATACCGGCCCCGCCACGAAGCGGAAGCTGCGGCGGCCGCTGTCGTCCTCATCCAGTATCTCGCTGCCCAGAATATCCGATGGCATGAGGTCGGGCGTGAACTGCACGCGCCGCGCATCCATGCCCATGACGTGACCCAGCGTTGTGACCAGCAGCGTCTTGCCCAGTCCCGGCGCACCCACAAGCAGCGCGTGCCCACCCGACAGGATGGCGGTCAGCACAAGGTCGATCACCCGGTCCTGTCCCAGTATGACACGGCCGATTTCCGCGCGTGCGTCACGCAGGCGGCCGCCCATGCGTTCGGCCTGGGCTGCGATCTGTTCGCCCGTGGGGGCGGAGGGGGATGTCATGCCCGCCTGCGGCGCCGCATGGAGGGGTGAGGTATCATCCATGGTCATCATTCCAACAGTCTGACAGGTCCGGGGGTTTCATCAAGCCGGTGTTGATCCCTATATCAAGTCCAGCAGCTTCCATAGTGTCGGGTTAACGCAATTGATGGACGATTTCGAGACAGGTGAGACCATGCCCTCCCTTTCCATGGGGCGGACGGCGGGCACATGCGGCGCGCTGCCGTTCCTGATCCGGCGGGACGGGACATGGCTGTACCGTGGCTCCCCCATTCGCCGCAAGACGATGGTCTGCCTGTTCGCATCCACCCTGCGGCGTGATGCGCAGGGTGGCTACCGCCTGCAGACCCCGGTCGAGCAGGGCACGATCGAGGTGGAGGACGCGCCCTTCGTCGCGACCCATCTGGAATGGCATGGCTGTGGGCGGGGGCAGGTACTGTCATTCCGCACCAATGTGGACCAGGTGATCTGCGCGGGACCGAAGCACCCGATTCGCTGTGCATGGGACGTGCCGTGCGAGGGCTGCGGCACGGGGCCGGTGCCCTACCTGCATGTGCGCGACGGGGACGGCGCGCTGCCGATCGAGGCCAGGATCGCGCGCCCTGTCTATTACGAACTGACGGCGCTGGCGGTGGAAGGCAGCTGCCGCGGCGTGCCCTGCCTGGGGGTATGGAGCCAGCATGCGTTTTTCCCCCTGTCCGTCATGCCGGATGATACCTGCCCATGACGGGCACCGACCCGCTTGATGGCCTGCGGCGCGACATGCCCGACATATCAGGGCACCTTGCGCGGATATGGGGCATCCTGCCCGATGCGCGGCTGGTGGGCGGCGCGGTGCGCGACCTGCTGTGCGGGCGCGGGGTGTCGGATATCGACCTTGCCACCCCGCACGCGCCCGATGAGGTCATGGCGCGCATGAAACAGGCGGGGATACGGGTGGTGCCCACGGGCCTGTCGCACGGCACGGTCACCGCCGTGCTGGACGGCCACCCGTTCGAGATCACGACCCTGCGCCGTGATGAGGAAACCGACGGCCGCCACGCCACCGTGGCCTGGACCCATGACTGGCGTGAGGACGCGGCCCGGCGGGATTTCACCATAAATGCCATGTCGTGCGACAGCGCAGGCGTCGTGCATGACTATTTTGGCGGGCAGGCCGACCTTGCGGCAGGGCGTATCCGCTTCGTGGGAAATGCCCGGCAGCGCATTGCGGAAGATGCGCTGCGCATTCTGCGTTTTTTCAGGTTTCAGGCCCGTTATGGCGGCGCCGCGCCCGACCCCGACGCCATTGCGGCCATCACTGCCCTGTCCGGCATGATCGACCGCCTGTCGGTGGAACGGGTGTGGTCGGAACTGCGCCGTATCCTGGTCGGGCCGCACGTGACACGCACGCTGGTCCAGATGCACGACAGCGGCGTGCTGGGCCATGTCCTGCCCGAAGGCTACGACATTGGCCGCCTTGCCCGCCTGCTGTCGTGTGGCGCGCCAGCGGATGCGGTGCTGCGCCTTGCCGCCCTGGTATCGGGTGACGTGCGGGAGGTGGCGCGGCGGCTGAAGCTGTCGCGTGCCGACACCATGGCGCTGGCACAGACACGTGCGGACCCCGTGCCCCTGCCCGGCATGGGGGACGACGTGCTGGCGCCCATGCTGGCCGATCATGCGCTGCGTGATCTGCTGTGGCGCACATGGCTGCGTCAGGCCGACCGTGCCGGACACCGGGACGCGGCATGGGACGCCCTGCGCGCCCGGCTGGATGGTATGGAAAAGCCGGTCTTTCCGCTGGCGGGGCGCGATATCATGGCCACCGGGCGGGCATCGGGGGCCATGGTGGGCCGCGTGCTGGCGCAGGTGCGGCAGTGGTGGCTGGAAAATGGCTGCACCGCAGGCCATGCGGACTGTGTGGCGCGTATGAACGCGGTATTGCGGGACGGTCCTGCCGACGCGACATAATTTGTAACCGTGTGTCGCGGCCCTTTGTTTTGGGCAGCCATGCGGCTATAGCCCGATTGATGAACGCGATTAAACCGCCCACGCCCGACAGGCAGGCCACACCCACGGATATGGTGTCGTCACGCAGCCTGATGCGACGGCTGTGGCATGATGAACTGGCCTGCCACAAGCTGCGCATACTGGCTGTCATGGTGCTGACCGCGCTCATGGCCATTTTCAGTGCGCTGTATCCGCTGGTCATCCAGCGTGCGCTGGACATGTTTGCCGATCATGACCCGCGCATCCTGTATCAGGTGCCGCTGCTGGTGGTGGTGATCACGGTGGCGAAGGCCATATCGCAGTACGGGCAGTCGATCGCGGTGCAGTCGCTGGTGCTGCTGGTCATACGCGGCCTGCAGCAGCGCATGTTCCACCATCTGGTCCATGCCGACATCTCCCGCATCGAAACCGAGGCCCCGGCCCAGATTGCCGCCCGTTTCACCACCGACGCGGTCGCGATTCGTGAGGCGATGATCCGCGCAACCAACGCCCTTGGTGACGCTGTGACGGTGGTGGGGCTGATTGCCTCCATGCTCTACATGGACTGGGAACTCAGCCTGATTGCAGCCGTGCTGTATCCCATCGCGGCCATGCCGGTGCGCAGGCTGGGCAAGCGCCTGCGACGCGAGTCCGGTGGCGTGCACGAACAGGTGGGCGAGACGAGCGCGATGCTGACCGAAAGCTTCAGCCAGTCGCGCACGATCCGTGTCTATCGGCTGGAAGAGGCGGAAGAGCGCCGGGCGGCGCATGTGCTGGACGGGTTGCATGCCGGCCTGCTGCGAATTGCCCGGGGCCGTGCGCGCGTGGACCCGATGCTGGAGGTACTGGGCGGGATCGCGGTGGCGGCCGTGCTGGGCTTTGCCGGGTGGCGGGCGACGCAGGGTGGTGCCACGCTGGGCGATTTTTCGGGGTTTGTCGCGGCCCTTCTGCTGGCGGCACGGCCGCTGCGCGCGCTGGGTACGCTCAATATCGCATTGCAGGAGGGCCTTGGCGGCCTGCAGCGCGTGTTTGACGTGATTGATGAGCCCGTGGCCGTGGCACAGGCGCCCGATGCGATCGACCTGCCGCCCGGCGGGGGCGATCTGCGATTTGAACAGGTGACGTTCCGTTACCCCGATGGCCGCATGGGGCTGGAGGGGCTGGATTTCGTGGCACGCCCCGGCCTGACCGTGGCCCTTGTCGGTCCGTCGGGGGCGGGAAAATCCACCGCCCTGTCGCTGATCCCGCGCCTGCATGATGTATCGGGCGGGCGCATCACGCTGGATGGCGTGGACCTGCGTCGTCTGGTCCTGTCGCAACTGCGCGATGCCATTGCCTATGTCAGTCAGGACACGCTGCTGTTTGACCTGTCGGTCATGGACAACATCCGCATGGGCAACCCGCAGGCCAGTGATGAACAGGTACGCACTGCCGCCCGCGCGGCGGCGGCGGACGAGTTCATTCGGGCCCTGCCGCGCGGATATGACACCGTGGTTGGGCCCGGTGGGCAGCGCCTGTCGGGCGGGCAGCGGCAGCGCGTGGCGCTGGCGCGCGCGCTGCTGCGCAATCCGCGCGTGCTGCTGCTGGATGAAGCGACCAGCGCGCTGGACAGCGAAAGCGAAGCCATTGTCCAGAACGCCCTGACGCACCTGCGTCAGGGGCGCACGACCATTGTGGTGGCCCACCGCCTGTCCACCGTCCGGTCAGCCGATCTTGTCGTGGTTATGGCGCAGGGCCGCGCGGTGGAATGTGGCACGCATGATGCGCTGATGGATGAAGATGGCCTGTATGCCCGCATGGTGCGCAATCAGGCCTTTACGCTGTAAACTGCGCTGAATGTGCATCCGGGCCGGTGATGGCGGTTGAAGTGTTGCAAGCTTCGTGCCATGGATTGACCGACCCGTTCGGTCAATGCGTGGATGACAGGATCAGGGGCTGCAATCAAAGTGATGATGAGGGAAGCAGATGGCCGCGGACGAAGGCAAGGCACCTGAAGACGGACAGACCGCACAGGATAAAGGGCACGAACAGGAAAAGGAAAAGGCTTCCCCCCGGCGCAAGGTGATCCTGATCGGCGTTCTGGTGGTGGTGGCCGTTCTGGCCGGGCTGTACTGGTTTCTGCACCGCAATGAAGTCGAGACGGATGACGCCTTTACCGCCGGTCGCGCCGTGGCGGTGGCTCCCCATGTATCCGGCTATGTGACCGAACTGCTGGTGAACGATAACCAGTTCGTTCACCAGGGCGATGTCATTGCCCGCATTGATGACCGCAACTGGCGCGCCCAGCGCGATCAGGCGGCGGCAGCCGTGGATATCGCGCGTGCGCAGGTCCGCAACTACAGCCTGCTGGCGGAAGTGGCGAAAAAGAACTTCCCCGGTCACCTGATGGTGGCGCAGGGCCAGCTGGTGGAAGCGCAGGCCCAGCAGTTCCGCGCGGAAACCGATTATCGCCGCCAGCATGGCGTGACCCGCGAGGCGACATCGCAGCAGAATATCGATTACGCCACTGCGGCCCTCAATGCGGCGAAGGCGAAGGTGCTCGAGGCACAGGGCAACCTTGAAACCGCCCTGCCGGTCATTCCCAATATTTCCAGCACCGAAGCCCGCGTGACCGAACAGCAGGCCCAGCTTGCGCAGGCGGAAGCCAAGCTGCGCGAGGCGGAACTGAACGTGGAATGGACGCAGATCCGCGCCCCGCATGACGGCTGGATTTCACAGCGTAACATCGAACGTGGCACCTATGTCACGGCAGGCCAGACCGTGGTGTCCGTGGTCGAACCCGAAATATGGGTTGTGGCGAACTACAAGGAAACACAGCTGACCCACATGCGCCCGGGCCAGAAGGTGGATATCGCGATCGACGCCTATCCGTTTCTGAAGCTGAAGGGACATGTTGATTCGCTGCAGCTGGGCACGGGGGCGACCTTCAGCGCCTTCCCGCCGGAAAATGCCACGGGCAATTATGTGAAGATCGTGCAGCGCGTGCCGGTCAAGATCCTGATTGATGAAGGGCTGCGACAGGACCTGCCGCTGTCGATCGGCCTGTCGGTTGAACCGACGGTCCACACGGAATGAGCGCGCAGGCAGCATCCACCGGGGCAGCCGATGGCACGAACTGGAAACCGAAACACAATCCATGGCTGATCGCCGTGGTTGTGACGGTGGCCGCCTTCATGGAAATTCTGGATACTACCATCGTCAACGTGGCGCTGCCGCATATCGCGGGGAACCTGTCATCCACGTATGATGATGCGACATGGACGCTGACATCCTACCTGGTGGCGAACGGGATCGTGCTGACGATCTCGGGCTGGCTGGGCAAGCTGTTCGGGCGCAGGCACTACTTCCTGATCTGTATTTCCATGTTTTCGCTGTCGTCGTTCCTGTGCGGCATTTCCACCAGCCTGCCCGAACTGATCCTGTTCCGGCTGATGCAGGGGTTCTTCGGGGGCGGGCTACAGCCCAACCAGCAGTCCATCATCCTTGACACCTTCCCGCCCGACAAACGGGCCGCCGCCTTCGGCCTGACCGCCATCGCCACCGTCGTGGCGCCGGTGCTTGGCCCGTCGCTGGGGGGGTGGATCACCGATAACTATTCCTGGCGGTGGGTGTTCTTCATCAACGTGCCGGTGGGCATGCTGGCCACCATTGCGGTGTCGATCATGGTCGAGGACCCGCCATGGGCGCGCAAGCAGAAGGCACCGCTGGACTTCGTGGGCATCGGTCTGATCACCATTGGCTTCGGCTGCCTGGAAGTGGCGGTTGACCGCGGTGAGGACGAGGACTGGTTCGGTTCGCGTATGATCGTCATCATGGCCATCCTTGCCTTCCTTGGCATTGGGGGCGCGGTTGTCTGGCTGTTGCGGGCGAAAAATCCGGCGGTGGACCTGCGTGTGTTCAAGGACCGCAATTTTGCGGTGGGCACCGGGCTTATGGGCGCGGTGGGGGCGCTGCTGTATTCCTCGGCCATTATCGTGCCGCAGTTTTCGCAGCAGATCATGGGTTATACCGCCACCCTGTCCGGCCTGATCCTGTCGCCCGGCGGCATGGTGGTGATTGTGCTGATCCCACTGGTGGGGATCGGGATGAAATATATCCAGCTGCGCTACATCATCGCGTTCGGCTTCTTCCTCATGGGGGTGTCCATGCTGTGGTCGGCGCAACTGGTACCCGATCTGGATTTCCGCCATCTGGTCCTGTTCCGCATGAGCCAGACCGGTACGATGGCCTTCCTGTTCGTCCCGATTTCCACCATTACCTATGCCACGCTTCCACGCGAACTGAATGCCGATGGGTCGGCCCTATTCAGCATGGCACGTAACGTCCTGGGGTCACTGAGTATTTCGGGGGCCACGGCGCTGGTGACCGAACTGCGTCAGGCGCATCAGAACCAGATGGTCCACTGGATGACGCCCTATCACCAGCCGTTCAACGAATATCTGGCCCATGGTCGCGCGGTGGCCGTCATGCGCGGGTATGCGCAGGGGGCGCTGAATAATGTGGCCATGGGACGGCTGTACAAGGAATTCCAGCGTCAGGTCGCCATCCTGGCCTATAACGAGGTCTTCATGATTCTTGGCATAGGCTGCATGCTTGTCGTACCCTTCTGCTTTCTCATGTCGCCGCTCAAGGGTGGAGATAAGTAACGGAGTGGTTCGGGGTGAGTAATTGATAAATAATAAAAGTTCCTGCTGCTGTTTTTTTTTGGAATCCTTCGAGGGATACTGTCGCTCAGGCAAAAGACAGTACACAGGAACTTTTATCTTTTTACCAATTTTCTGAGGGTAGCAGGGGGATCAGTCGTCATGTCAGGTATCATCCGGGTTGTGTGTGCGGCCATTATCGTGCGCGAACGCCTGCTGGTCGTGCGCAAGCGTGGCACGACGGCCTTCATGCTGCCCGGTGGCAAGCCCGATGCAGGGGAACGTCCCGAACAGGCACTGATACGTGAAATACGCGAGGAACTGGGCTGTGCCCTGACGCCGGGGACGGAACTGTCTGGCGATTTTACCGACGTGGCGGCCAACGAACCCGGTTTTACCGTGCAGGCCCGCATCTGGACCGGGCAGTTGCACGGCACGCCGGATGCCGCGGCCGAAATTGCGGAACTGCGCTGGATCGGGGCAGAGGACATGGCCGGGCTTGACCTTGCCCCCCTGTTGCGGGGCAAAACCATGACCGCCCTCGTGCACGCGGGGCTTATGCCTCAGGCAGCAATGGCGTAAGGGGCGAAATACGCCGCAAGCGTCGTGTAGATGTCTTTCTTGATGCCGACATTCAGCAGCGGCAACTGGGCCAGCGGAACCCATTTCCACATATCGAATTCCGCAGGCATGTGCGTATCCAGCCGGATATCGGAATCCTGACCCGTAAAGCGCAGGGCAAACCACTTCTGCGTCTGGCCCCGGTAACGACCGCCCAGCGCCCTGCCAATCAGGTGCGCGGGCAGGTCGTAGCTGAGCCATTCGGGATAGGTGCCCATGATTTCGGCGGCATTGGTGCCGATTTCCTCATGTAGCTCGCGCAGGACGGCGGTCTGCGGGTCTTCCCCTTCATCTATGCCGCCCTGCGGGCACTGCCACACGCCCTGATCCGGGGGACCGCCCGCGCCGTCCATGTCGGTGCGGCGTGCGACAAGCACCTTGCCCTGTCGGTTGAACAGCAGCGCCCCCACATTGGGACGGTAGGGCAGGTCAGTCATGGCAGGCTTCCGGCTGGATCAGGGGTGGGCGGGTGTGGCGGGCGCCGGTGCCGAAGGGGCGGCAGGCGGTGTCGCCGGGCTTTCCTTTTCCGCCGGGGCGGATGGGGTGGCGGGCGTTGTCGGTGTCGCCGGCGTGCCCGCAGGGGCGGCAGGCGCTGCGGCCTTGGGCGGGACGGATGCGGACGGCACGGCGGTCGCCTGCGTCTTGTCGTCATGGATCGGCGGTTCAGCCGGAACCGGCAGGCCCGCCATGGAGCGGACGACCCGCAGCCCTTCCTGAAGCTGGAAATCGGTCGAGGGCTTTGTCGGATCGAATGTGGGCCAGTTGGCGGGCGGCTGCGCCGGGATGGACTTGGCTATGGCGGGCAGGTCAGTGCGCGAGGGCGGCTGCGCGGTGTTGCCGCCACGGTTCTTGATGATGTGCGCCAGATCCGCTTCGTGGATGCTGTAGCCCGCGTCGTCATGCGCTTCGCGCACGGGGATGTCGGGTATGATGCCCAGCCCCTGGATGGAGCGGCCCGACGGCGTGTAGTAACGCGCCGTGGTCAGGCGGATCGCACCTTCGCCGGGGATGGGCAGGATCGTCTGCACCGATCCCTTGCCAAAGGTTTTTTCACCCAGCAGCACCGCACGCTGGTGATCCTGCAGCGCGCCAGCCACGATTTCACTGGCCGAGGCCGACCCGCCATTGATCAGCACGACAATCGGCAGGCCATTGGTAATGTCGGTGTTATGGGCATCCCAGCGCTGGCTGTCCTGTGGGTGACGCGCGCGGGTGGAGACGATTTCCCCACTGCGGACAAAGTCGGACCCCACGTCGATGGCCTGCGTCAGCAGCCCGCCCGGATCGGACCGCAGGTCGATGACCAGGCCAGCCATTTTGTTATGTGTCTGGGCCTGCAGCTTCTTGTACGCGGCCAGCAGGCCGGACTGCGTTTCCTCGTTGAACTGCGCGATTCGGATATAACCGATATTGTCATACAGCGCGGACTTGATGACCTGCAGCGGGATGATGGCGCGGGTCAGCGTGACGATGACGGGCTTGGGCGCCTTTTCACGGATCAGCGTCAGCGTGATGCGGGTGTCGGGCTTGCCGCGCATCTGGGTCACGACCTGATCCAGCGGCTGACCGTCGATATTCTTGCCGTCGATCGCAACAATGAAATCACCGGGCTTGATGCCCGCGCGGGCGGCGGGCGTGTCGTCAATGGGGGAGACCACACGCACATGCCCGTCCTCGCCCTGTACTTCCAGCCCCAGGCCGCCAAACGATCCCTTGGTCTGGACCTGCAGGTCGGAAAACTGCTTTTCCGTCATGTAGGAACTGTGCGGGTCCAGCCCGCTGAGCATTCCGTTGAGTGAATTGGTGATCAGGTCGCGGGTCGAGACGGGCTCGACATAATTGGCCTTCACTTTTTCCAGTACATAACCGAACAGGAACATGAGCTGTTCGATCTCATGGGGGGAATTGTCATCCTTTGCGACAGCATCCGCCGCATGGGCCATGGGGGCGATATGGTCCCATCCGCTGGCTGAATAACGTGCGATCTGCGGGGCTGCCGCGATCCCTGCAAGAAAGGCGCAACCGATCAGCAAGCCATTACGGAACTTCATGCGTCGTTGTCTCCTGGATGCCCGCCATCATGATCTGGCTGGCCTGCATGTACTCTTCGTGTTGCGTTGTAACGTGATCTTGCCCGTTCGTCACGGGCAGGCAGCATATACCGAACCTGCATGGGGATAAAACCGTCTCGCACCGAAATCACAGATAGGGGGCCGGATTGACGGTGCTGCCCCCGTGGCGCAACTGCACGAACAGGGTGGGCCTGCTGCCGCCACCACTCCATTGCGGCATCTGTCCCACCGCGGCACCATGGCTGACCTGCTGGCCCGCCGCCACCGCGATTTCCCCCAGCCCTGCCAGGACGAAACGGTAATGCTTGCCGCAATCAAGGATCATCATCTGGCCATAGGTGCGGAACGCGCCCGCGAAATCAATACGGCCCGTGCAGGGCGCGCGCACGGTCGCACGTGATGGTGGCGCATAGGTAATGCCCGTTGACGGGCCGCTTTCGGTGGGGTGGCCCCATGCCGTCAGTACCGTGCCCGCCACGGGCGCGCCGGCGCTGGCGCTGGTGGCGGGCGTAATGCCGGGGCCTGCGCCCGTGGCCATTTCATGCGCCTGCCTGCGGGCGGCGGCTGCTGCCTGCATGTTGTGGGCGCGTTCGGCGGCGCGGGCGGCTTCTTCCAGATTTTTTTCCGCCTGTTCTTCCGTCGCCTCGATCCGGGCGATGGCGTCCTGCACGCTGGACGCCCGGCGCGCCGCATCCTCGACGGCCTGTGCCGCGCTGGCGGCGGCGGCGTTGGAGCGCTGCTGCGCCTCCAGCGCCGCATGGGCCGCGCGGTTGACCGTGTCGCGCTGGCTTTCGCGTTCGCTGACGACCTGACGCATCTGCTGCTGCTGCTGGGCCAGTTCGCCGTCCAGTTGCGTAAGCCGGGTGCGGCGGTCATGGATGGCGCGTGTCTGGTTGGCGATATCCCCCATCATGCCATGCACCACCAGCAGCCCGGTAACCGCGCGGTCGGCAGGCAGGGGGACGGCCAGAAGCGTGTCGGCGGGATAAAGCGACAGGCGTTCCGCCAGCGGCAGCAGGGGCGACAGGCGCGCGATCTCGCGGGCAAGCTGCTGGCGCAGGGCGGCCTGTTCGGTGTGCAGGTCGGTAATGCGGCTGTCCAGATCGGCGGCCTGCTGTTCGGTGCGCTGAAGGCGGGCGGTCGCGTCGACCGTGGCGGCGGACAGGCTGGCGGCTTTCTGCGCATCCTGACGGGCCTGTTCGCGGGCTTCCTGTTCCACCTTGCGGCGTTCTTCCAGATCGTGCGCCTGCTGCTGCTGGCGCGCGATCAGGTTTTCACGCGCGCTCCGCGCGGCTTCCAGCTGCTGGCGTATGCGCTGTTCGCGCGCGGTGGGCACATGGGTGGCGGTATGGGCGGGTGTCGTCGCGGCTGGCGTATGGAGCGTGGACGCACCCCATGCCGCTGTCGCCATGCAGCAGGCCAGAACGGCCCCGCAGGCGACCCGGCCACGCCAGCGGGTCGTCAGGATCAGGAGGCCGGATGTCAGGATGGCGTGGCCCCATCCAGCAGGGAGCGGCCGGTCATGGCCGCAGGCTGGGGCAGGCCCATAAGCTGCAACAGCGTGGGCGCAAGGTCGGCCAGGCGACCGTCATGCAGTGCCGCCCCCTTCACCCCGGTCAGGACGACCGGTACCACATTGAGTGTATGGGCCGTGTGCGGGCCGTTGGTTTCGGGGTCGAACATGGTTTCGGCATTGCCGTGATCTGCCGTGACCAGCAGCGCGCCGCCCATATGGTGAATGGCGTCCGCAATGCGGCCCAGCCCGTGGTCCACGGCCTCGACCGCCTTGATCGCGGCCGACAGCACGCCAGTATGGCCCACCATGTCGGCATTGGCGAAGTTCAGCACGATCAGGTCGTATTTACCGCTTTTTATGGCCTCGACCGCGCGGTCGGTCAGTTCCGGCGCGGACATTTCGGGCTGCAGGTCATAGGTCGCGACCTTGGGGGAGGGAACCATCACCCGATCCTCGCCCGGCAGTTCGCCTTCGCGTCCGCCATTGAGGAAATAAGTGACGTGGGGATATTTCTCGGTCTCGGCCATGCGGATCTGCTTCAGGCCGGCGGCCGATACCACATCGCCCAGCAGGTCATGCAGTTCCTGCGGCGGGAACAGCACGGTTATCAGTTCCGCCAGCCGGTCGCTGTAGCGTGTCATGCCGGTCACGGCGGCAAGGTTGACCAGCCTGGTGCGCCGGAAGCCTTCGAAATTCGGTTCCAGCAGGGCATCGAGCAGCTGCCGGATACGATCGGCGCGGAAATTGAAGCTGAGCACGCCATCCCCGTCGCGCATGCCGCCATATTCCCCGATCACGGTAGGGATTACGAATTCATCCGTTATGCCTGCTTCATAGGCGCGGTCCAGTACCTCCAGCGCGTCGCCCGCCCGCGGACCCGCCCCCGCGACAATGGCATTGTAGGTTTTTTCCACCCGGTCCCAGCGGCGGTCACGGTCCATGGCGTAATACCGGCCGGATACGGTGCCGATACGCACGCCATCGGGCAAGGCGGACAGCACATGGCTGACATAGCCATGCCCGGACTGCGGGGCGGTGTCCCGACCGTCGGTAAAGATATGGAATGTCACGGGCACACCGGCTTCGCGCACGATGCGGGCAAGGGCTATGGCATGGTCCTGATGGGCATGGACCCCGCCGGGGGAGACAAGGCCGAGCAGATGGCAGGTGCCACCGCTTTTTTTCAGCGCGGCAATGAAATCCTGCATGACCGCGCCACGTGCGACCGACCCGTCCGCAAGGCCGGTAGAAATGCGCGGCAGTTCCTGCATCACCACCCGGCCCGCGCCGATATTCAGGTGACCGACCTCGGAATTGCCCATCTGCCCTTGCGGCAGGCCGACGTCCTCCCCACAGGTTTTTAGGAAGGCATGCGGCCCCGCCTGCCACAGCCTGTCGAATGTGGGGGTATGGGCGGACCGGACGGCGTTGTCCGCCGGGTCCTCGCGCCAGCCGAAGCCATCAAGGATGGCCAGCATGACGGGACGGGGTGCCTTGTGTGCGCGTGCCTGGTCGTTCATGGGTTATTGTCTCCCTGTTTTATTTTGGGTGGCATGATGCCCTAAAAAAAGCAGGCATGAAATGCCTGTCTGCCGGAGGAAGGAAATCGTCATGACCGATACCGCCAACACCAGTGGGGCGCAGTGTGGCTGCCTGACCCCGGAACAGCTGCGCATCTTGCGCGAACACGGGACCGAGCGCCCCGGTTCCAGCCCGCTGAACAATGAAAAGCGTGCCGGAGAATATCGTTGCGCGGGATGCGGGACGCCGCTGTTCCGTTCCGGTGCGAAATACGAAAGCGGAAGTGGGTGGCCCTCATTTTTTGAGGCGATTCCGGGTGCCGTGGGCACCACGACCGACACCAGCCACGGCATGACCCGGACGGAAGTGCATTGCGGCCACTGCCATGGCCATCTGGGTCATGTGTTTCCCGACGGGCCGCCGCCGACCGGTCTGCGCTATTGCATGAACGGACTGGCATTGACTTTCGTCCCGCGTGATGGCGCTACCTTATCACGGAAATGAAATGGCATTGAAGGAACAGATATGACCCAGGCATCCGCCACGCATGATGATGACGTGATTGTCGTCAGCCACCCGCTGGTGCAGCACAAGCTGACACTCATGCGCGAACGCCAGACCTCGACCGGTGAATTCCGGAACCTTGCGCGCGAACTCAGCCTGCTGATCGGGTATGAGGCTATGCGGGACCTGCCGCTGGAACCCGTGGAAATCGACACCCCCATGGAGCGCATGCAGGCATGGCGGCTTGCGGGCAAGAAGCTGTGCCTGATTTCCATCCTCCGGGCGGGAAACGGTATTCTTGACGGGCTGCTGGATCTGGTGCCTTCGGCACGGATCGGCCATGTCGGGCTGTACCGTGACCCTGAAACGCTGGAACCGGTCGAATATTATCTGAAGCTGCCTGATGATGTCGGCAACCGCATCTGCCTGGTGGTCGACCCCATGCTGGCGACGGGACACAGCGCCGTTGCTGCAATCGACCGGCTGAAGCAGGCGGGCTGCGCGCGCATGGTCTTTGTCTGCCTGCTGGCATCCCCCGAAGGGATCGCGTGCCTGCGCAAGGCCCACCCGGATGTGCGCATCGTGACCTGCGCCATTGACCGGGGACTGGATGAACATGGTTATATTCGTCCCGGCCTTGGGGATGCGGGCGACCGTCTGTTCGGGACAAAATAATAAAAGTTTTTGGTAAAGCTTTTTTTCAAAAGCATTTAAAGAATGCCGCTCTTTAAAAAAGCCGATACCCGAAAACGTTTAATTGTCTGTCAAATTCAAAAAACCTGCGGGGGTATATGCCCCGCAGGTTTTTTTATGTCGTGGTATTTCCCTGAACCCGCAGATTCAGGCGCGGCGCACGATATAGGTCTTGGCCAGTTCCGCTTCCAGCGCGCGGGCATGGTCGGGATCACGGGCCTCGATCATGACTTCAAGCTCGGCGGCCTGCACGCTGGGCGTCGTGAACAGGCGCTGGTGCGAGACCTCGATGATGTTGCCGCCTTCATCGCTGATCTTGCGCGAAATATCGGCCAGCACGCCGGGGCGGTCGGGTATTTCCATTTTCAGGCACAGAAGCCGCCCGTCACGCAGCAGCGAACGCAGCAGCGTATTGGCCAGAATGCGGCTGTCGATATTGCCACCCGTCACCGGCAGCGCCACCCGCTTGCCACGGAACAGTTCGGGGTAGGTCAGCACGGCGGCAAGGGCTGTTGCGCCCGCGCCCTCGCTGACCTGCTTGGCCCCTTCCGCCAGCATGGTGATCGCGGTCTCGATCGCACTTTCGGGCACGACCAGCACATTCGATACCAGTTCGCGAATGACTTCCAGCGGCTGCCGACCGATCTGCAGCACCGCGATGCCCTCGGCGATGGTGGCCCCGCCCGGCGGCAGTACCTCATCACCCGGGAAACCGGCGAGGGAGGAATAGTTTTCCACCTGCACGCCCACGATATCCATGTCGGGCTGCAGCGCACGCCCCGCGACCGCGCAGCCCGACAGCAGGCCGCCACCGCCAATGGGGCAGACGAAGGTATCCAGCGGCCCTGCATCCTCGAACAGTTCAAGGGCAAAGGTGCCCTGTCCAGCCATGACTTCGGGATCGTCATACGGGTGGACGAACACCCGCCCCTCGCGCTGGCACAGCATGTTGGCGTGGGCCGTCGCCTCGGCGAAGTTGTCACCTTCCAGCACCACGGTCGCCCCCCATGCGGCGGTGCGCGTGACCTTGGCCACGGGCGTGAAGCGCGGCATGACGATCACCGCGTCAATACCCAGCAGGGAAGCATGACGGGCAACGCCCTGTGCATGGTTGCCGGCCGAAACGGTAATGACGCCCCGTTCACGTTCGCGCGGGGTCAGCAGGGCCAGCTTGTTGGCGGCCCCGCGTTCCTTGAATGAACCGACAGCCTGCAGGTTATCGAGCTTGAGCACGATATCCGCGCCGGTCGCGCGTGAAAGTGTCTGGCACGGCACGGTGGGCGTATGCAGCACGCGCCCCTTTATCCGCTGTGCGGCGGCGGTGATGTCTTCAAGCGTGATCACGGTCGGGTGCGCCTAGCGGTAGATGACTTCCAGGATTTCGT
Organism: Komagataeibacter oboediens; assembly: GCF_018491655.1. Taxonomy (NCBI): domain Bacteria; kingdom Pseudomonadati; phylum Pseudomonadota; class Alphaproteobacteria; order Acetobacterales; family Acetobacteraceae; genus Komagataeibacter; species Komagataeibacter oboediens. The sequence continues at coordinate 28,173 of NZ_JABLUU010000004.1, forward strand.
ACGTCCGGTCGCCGCCGGGGGCGGGGACGGACACGGTGTCACCAATGCTTTTGCCGATCAGTGATTTGGCAAGCGGCGAGGAAATGGACAGAAGCCCCTGCTTGATGTCGGCTTCGTACACGCCCACGATCTGGTAGGTCGCTTCCTTGTCGGTTTCTTCATCCACCAGTTTGACGCGTGCGCCGAATTTTACCTGGTCGCCTGACAGGGAGGCAGGGTCGATCACTTCGGCGGAGGAGACGATTTCCTCCAGTTCCTGAATGCGGCCTTCGGTAAAGGACTGGCGTTCGCGGGCTGCGTGGTATTCCGCGTTTTCCGAAAGATCGCCATGGCTCCGCGCTTCGGCGATCGCGCGAATGATCGCGGGGCGTTCTTCACTCTTGAGCTTGCGCAGTTCGTCTTCAAGCCGTTCCAGGCCGGGGCCTGTCATCGGAAATTTCTGCAAGGTTTGTCCCCGAGGTGAAGGTCAGTTTCCACAACTGACTGTTGGTTGCCGTCTCCGGGCCCATCGCACCAATGCAACGCGGGTGGCCGCCGGTTTTGGGACCGGTGGCCACCCGTTTTGGTACGATACGCTCAGAATGATCCCTTAAAATAGGATTGAAGGGGCGCGACTTCAAGAACCCCCTCGCGCATGGCCGCAATGGCATGGGTCGCGGCGCGCGCGCCCGCGATGGTGGTGTAATGCGGAATGCCATGCGTCAGCGCGGAGCGGCGGATGTCGAAGCTGTCGCTGACGGCCTGCGCACCCTGTGCGGTGTTGATGACCATCTGGACATCGCCCGAGCGGATGGCGTCGACACAGTTCGGGCGGCCTTCCAGCACCTTGTTCACCACATCCACGTTCACGCCCGCTTCACGCAGGCACTTTGCCGTGCCGCGTGTCGCCACGATGCGGAAACCCATGTCCGACAGCAGGCGGCCAATGGACTTGACCGCGGGCTTGTCGCTGTCGCGCACCGACAGGAACACCGTACCCGACAGCGGCAGCTTCACGCCTGCGGCAAGCTGTGACTTGGCAAAGGCGCGTTCGAACGAGGCGTCGAGGCCCATGACCTCGCCGGTGGAGCGCATTTCCGGGCCGAGGATCGTATCGACATCGGGGAAGCGGTTGAACGGGAAGACCGCCTCCTTCACCGCCACATGCGGGGCGACAGCGCGGTCGTCCAGGCGGAATTCGCCCAGCTTCGCGCCCGCCATGACACGCGCGCCGATCTTGGCGACCGGAACCCCCGTGGCCTTGGCCACGAACGGCACGGTGCGCGAGGCGCGCGGGTTGACTTCCAGCACGAAGATTTCCTGCCCCTTGATCGCGTACTGCACGTTCATCAGGCCGACAATGCCCAGTTCGCGGGCCATGGCCTCGGTCTGGCTTTTCAGTTCGGTCACGATGGCGGGCGACAGGGTGTAGGGCGGCAGCGAACATGCGCTGTCACCGGAATGGATGCCCGCTTCCTCGATATGTTCCATGACGCCGGCGACATACACCTCGCTGCCATCGGCGATGCAGTCCACATCCGCCTCGATCGCATCGTTCAGGTAATGGTCGATCAGCACGGGACCATTGGCCACTTCCGCACCCGCCAGTTGCAGTGCCACGCGCATGTAGCGCTGCAGGCTGGCGCGGTCATGCACGATTTCCATCGCGCGTCCGCCCAGCACGTAGGACGGGCGGACCACCACGGGGTAGCCAATCTTTTCTGCCACGGCCTCGGCTTCCGCCGGGCTGCGGGCGATGCCGTTGGCGGGCTGGCGCAGGCCCAGCCTGTGCAGCATGGCCTGGAAGCGTTCGCGGTCCTCGGCCCGGTCGATCGCGTCCGCCGGTGTGCCCAGCAGCGGGATGCCGGCGGCTTCCAGCGCGCGGGACAGCTTGAGCGGGGTCTGCCCGCCATACTGGACAATGCAGCCCAGCACGGTGCCGTTTTCCTGTTCGCGACGGATCAGGGCGATCACGTCTTCGCCCGTCAGCGGTTCGAAATACAGGCGGTCCGACGTGTCGTAGTCGGTCGAGACGGTTTCGGGGTTGCAGTTGACCATGATCGTCTCGAACCCGGCCTCGCGCAGGGCGTAGGCGGCATGGACGCAGCAGTAGTCGAACTCGATCCCCTGTCCGATGCGGTTTGGCCCGCCGCCAAGGATGACGATCTTCTTACGATCGGTTGGGCGGCTTTCGCATTCCGGCACGCCATATCCGCCTTCATAGGACGAATACATGTACGGCGTGGGGGATGCGAACTCGCCCGCACAGGTATCGATGCGCTTGTAAACCGGCAGCACGCCCCGGTTTTCGCGCAGCTTCGCGATTTCGTCCGCATTGGTGCCCGACAGGCGCGCAAGCTGGATATCGGAAAAGCCCATTGCCTTGAGTGTGCGCAGGCTGTCGGCATCTTCCGGCAGGCCATCACGCACCACAGCGTGTTCGGCCGCAACGATCTTGGCCAGTTCGCGCAGGAACCACGGCTCGAAGCGGCAGGCGTCATGGATGTCTTCCACGCTCAGCCCCGCGCGCAGGGCCTGCGCCGCCATCAGGATGCGTTCGGGGCGCGGCTGCGACAGGGCGGCGCGGAAGGCGTCGGGGCCGCCATCGCCCGGTGCTTCCACCGGGTCCAGCCCCGCCAGCCCGATTTCCATTGACCGCAGGCCCTTCTGCAGCGCCTCGGGGAAGGAACGGCCAATGGCCATCGCCTCGCCGACTGACTTCATGCTGGTGGACAGCAGGGCAGGGGTGCCGGGGAATTTCTCGAACGTAAACCGGGGGATCTTGACCACGACGTAGTCAATCGTCGGCTCGAACGACGCGGGCGTGCTGCCGGTAATGTCGTTGGTCAGTTCATCCAGCGTGTAGCCCACCGCCAGCTTGGCCGCGACCTTCGCGATCGGGAAGCCTGTCGCCTTGGATGCAAGGGCGGAGGACCGCGATACGCGCGGGTTCATTTCGATCACGACAACACGGCCATCGACGGGATTGATGCCGAACTGCACGTTCGACCCGCCGGTTTCCACGCCAATCTTGCGCAGGCATGCCAGCGACATGTCACGCAGGCGCTGGTATTCCTTGTCCGTCAGCGTCAGCGCGGGGGCAACGGTGATGGAATCGCCGGTATGCACGCCCATCGGGTCGATGTTTTCAATGGAGCAGATGATGATGCAGTTGTCGGCGCTGTCGCGCACGACTTCCATCTCGTACTCCTTCCAGCCCAGCACGGATTCCTCGATCAGGACTTCCGTGGTGGGGGAGGCATCCAGCCCGGAGGAGACGATGCGGTCGAATTCCTCCCTGTTATAGGCGATGCCACCACCCGATCCACCCATGGTGAATGACGGGCGGATGACCGCGGGCAGGCCGACGGTGGCCAGCGCGCTGCGCGCGTCTTCCAGCGAATGGGCGATCAGGCTGCGCGGGCTTTCGATGCCGATTTCATCCATCGCCTCGCGGAATTTCTGCCGGTCCTCGGCACGGTCGATCACTTCGGCATTGGCGCCGATCAGTTCGACATTGTGCTTTTTCAGGAACCCCGACTTGTCCAGCGCCATGGCCGTGTTCAGCGCGGTCTGGCCGCCCATGGTGGGCAACACGGCGTCGGGCTTTTCACGCAGTATGATGCGTTCGACGAATTCCGGGGTGATCGGTTCGATATAGGTCGCGTCCGCCAGCCCCGGATCGGTCATGATCGTGGCGGGGTTGGAGTTGACCAGAATGACGCGGTAGCCCTCTTCCTTCAGCGCCTTGCACGCCTGTGCGCCGGAATAATCGAATTCGCACGCCTGGCCGATAACGATCGGGCCGGCGCCGATGATCAGGATGGAGCGTATGTCTGTCCGTTTTGGCATGGGTCGGCTTTCACGCGGTCTTGGTTGTGGTGTCGATCAGATCGACAAAACGGCGGAACAGGTAATGGCTGTCGGACGGGCCGGGGCTGGCTTCGGGGTGGTACTGCACCGAAAATGCCGGGTAACGGCTGGTGGCGATGCCTTCATTCGATCCGTCAAACAGGCTGGTATGGGTGGCGCGCACGTCATCGGGCAGGGATTTGTCATCCACCGCAAAGCCATGGTTCTGGCTGGTGATTTCCACCTTGCCCGTCGCCAGATCCTTGACCGGCTGGTTGGCGCCGCGGTGGCCGCGCGCCAGCTTGTAGGTCGTGGCCCCCAGCGCCAGCGCCAGAAGCTGATGACCGAGGCAGATGCCGAATACCGGCTTGCCCGCTTCCAGTACGCCGCGGATGGCAGGGACCGCGTATTTCGCCGTCGCCGCCGGATCACCCGGCCCGTTGGACAGGAACACGCCCGCGGGGTCGAGGGCGAGGATCTCCTCCGCCGTCGTCGTGGCGGGCACCACCGTCACGTCGCAGCCGGCGGTGGCAAGGCAGCGCAGGATGTTGCGCTTGGCCCCGTAATCGACCGCAACCACCTTCCGGCGCTTTTCAGGCAGTGCGGCGGTGCCGTGCGGCCACTGCCACACGCCTTCGGCCCATGAATAGGCCTTGGCGCAGGTGACTTCGCCCGCAAGGTCCATGCCCTCCAGCCCGGGCCATGCGCGTACCTGCGCCAGCAGGGCAGGAATGTCGAACTTCCCGTCGGCGGGGTAGGCCACGATGGCCGTCTGCGGGCCGCCTTCGCGGATGCGGCGCGTAATCGCACGGGTGTCGATGCCGCATATGCCCGGGACGCCCTGTGCCTTCAGCCATGCATCCAGCGATTCGGTCGAACGCCAGTTGGCCGGCGCGGTCAGGTCTTCCTTGACCACCAGCGCGCGGGCATGCACGCGTGCGGCCTCATCATCTTCCGGCGTGGTGCCGGTATTGCCGATATGGGGAAAGGTGAAGGTGATGATCTGCCCCGCGAAGGACGGGTCGGTCAGCGTTTCCTGGTACCCGGTCATGCCGGTGGAAAAGCAGATTTCGCCCAGTGCGCGGTCCGTGCCGTACGCGCCGAATCCGCGCCCCCACAGAATGGTGCCATCCGCCAGGATCAGGGCGGCTGTCGCGGCTTCGGGCCTGTCGGCCGGTGCGATCGGGTTTGACGTGCTCATCATGGGCTCCGGTCGGTCGGATTCTGTGTCGGGTTGCAGGTCGGACAGTGACAGTCCGGTCGCGCGCAGCACGGTGGTCCAGTGCTTGGGCGGAATGGCGCGGGCCTGCCGCCATTTGCGAATGGCCTCGGTGCTGACGCCTGTCAGCCGGGCTGCCTGTTCGGCGCCGCCAAGGCGTTCGATAATACTTTCTATCGTCATCGGCATTGGATGATGTCCCTTCCGGGAGTATTGCCTAACAGCGTCTCTGGTAATTGGGAAGAAAATTCCCACATGCCGATCAAATGAGATGATGGGAAAATTATTCCCGGCACGGTCGGGGCATCCCGCCCCGCCCGCCGGGCAGAGGAGTTGACAGCCATGTCCCTGCGCGCACGTTTCACCGATGACCTGAAGACAGCCATGAAGGCAGGCCAGAGCGAAAAGGTCGGCACCATCCGCATGATCACCGCAAAGCTGAAGGATGTCGATATTGCGGGCCGTGCCAAGGGCGAGGACCAGGTCAGCGATGAAGCCGTGATCTCCATGCTGCGTGGCATGATCAAGTCCCGCACGGAATCGGCGGCGATGTATGCCAAGGGCGGTCGCCCGGAACTGGCGGACAAGGAAAACGCCGAAATCGCGATCATCCGCGCCTACCTGCCGCCCGACCTTGACGATGCCACCATCGAGGCCGCCGTGCGCGAAGCCATCGAACGCACCGACGCCACCTCCATGAAGGACATGGGCAAGGTGATGGCGGCGCTGAAGCAGCAGTTTGGTGCCGCCCTTGACCCCGCGCGCGCGTCTGCCGTGGTGCGCGCGCAGCTTGCCGCCTGAGGCGGGAGGCATACGCCCCGATGGCGCTTGATCCCGCATTCCTTGACGAACTGCGTGCCCGCACGCCCATCGCCCCCATCATCGGGCGACGGACGAAGCTGGTGCGCTCGGGAAAGAACTGGAAGGCATGCTGCCCCTTCCACGGGGAAAAGACGCCATCGTTCTATGTCTATGACGACCATTACCACTGCTTTGGCTGTCAGGCGCATGGCGATGTCATCACCTTCGTGATGCAGAGCGAGGGCCGTTCCTTCCCCGAAGCGGTGGAGGAACTGGCCACCGCCGCCGGGATGGAGATGCCAAAGCCCGACCGCAACCAGCGTGAGCAGGCCGAACGCGCCCGCACGCTGGGCGAGGTGCTGGAAGCGGTGCAGGCGTCATGGCAGCGCAGGCTGTACCAGCCGGAGGGGCGCGAAGGGCTGGCCTACCTGCAGGGGCGTGGCCTGACGGACGAAACCATTGCCGCCTTCGGCCTTGGCTGGTCGGGGGAGGGGCGTGGCGGGCTGGTTGCAGAAATGGCGGCGCTGGACATCACGCCCGTCATGCTGCGCGACGCAGGCGTGATGCGCGCGGATGAGGACGGCACGCCATCGCGCGAGCTGTTCTTCAACCGCGTGACCTTTCCCATCCGCGACCGGCGCGGGCGGCTGGTGTCCTTTGGCGGGCGCATATTGGGCGATGGCCAGCCCAAATACCTCAATGGCCCGGAAACCGCCATTTTCTCCAAGCGGCGGGTGCTGTTCGGCCTCGACCGCGCGCGGGAGGCCGTGCGTGGGACGGGGCCGGAAGCGGACCTGCTGGTGGTCGAAGGCTACATGGACGTGATCGCTCTGCACCAGGCAGGCTTCCGTGGCGCGGTCGCCCCCCTTGGCACGGCGCTGACATCCGAACAGCTTGACGCCCTGTGGCAGGTCGCCCCGGCCCCGGTGCTGTGTTTCGATGGGGATGCGGCGGGACAGCGTGCGGCGGTGAAGGCGGCGGAAACCGCGCTGCCGCTGCTGAACGTGGACCATACCCTGCGGTTCTGCGTCCTGCCCGAAGGCGAGGACCCCGACAGTCTTGTGCGGCGTGATGGCCCGGCCGCCATGGCGGCCCTGATCACCGGCGCGCGCCCGATGGGGCAGGTCCTGTTCGACCTGCTGAGCGAGGGCGTGCGCAACCCCGGCCCCGAACAGCGTGCGGCCCTGCGGCGCAGGCTGGTGGATGTGGCGGCCCTGATTCCCGACAAGGCGCTGGCGTCCGAATATCGTTCCACCCTGCTGGACAGTTTTTTTCAGGCATTCCGTCGTTCCGGCGCACGGGGAGGTGTGAAAAAGGCCAGCGTGGCCACGTCCCCCGTCGCCACCATGAATGCGGACCTGCAGCGCCAGTGCATCCTCAGCGCGATCATACTGGAACAGCCCGGTGTGCTGGATGAGGTGCAGGACGCCTATTGCCGCCTTGAACTGCCCGCCGACCTCGCCGCGCTGCGCGAGGAACTGCTGGACCTGTATGACGCGCGTGGTGAATTGCCGCCGCCGGGTGAACTGGCGGCTTTCCTGTCCGCTGCCGGGCTGGACGATGTATGCCAGCGCGTGCGGGCGACGCGCGGGCGGCGCGCGGGCGGGCACGGTGATGACGACCTGTTCGGCACCGACCCCCGGCATGAGTGGTGGCACTTTTACGCTTTGTTGAATGTTGAACGCTTTGCCGCCGAAATCCGCGCGGATACGGAACGGATGTGCACAGGCGATCTGGATGAGGCCGCATGGGCCAGCCTGCGCACCAGGCTGCTGGCGCTTGATACCCTGCGCCGGGGTGGGGCTGACCTTGACGAATGAGGCGGAAAATTGACCGATTGCATGAAATGGACCGCCCCAACCCTTGACTTCGGCCATGTTATCGACCACCTGCACCAGACAAAAGCAGATGAAAACGGTATGATTGGCCGTATCCTGTCCCGCTCTATACCGGCGGGCGGAAAGGGGGCGGCTGCTGTGCGCGGGCAGGGTGTGTGCGCGTGCGTAAACGGATTTGCTGGGTAGGGATTGATCGGGCATGGCGACAAAGACAGCCACGGGTACGGACACGGCTTCGGGGGATCAGGATAACGATACGACCCTGCTGGACACCCGGTCCGGCGCCGTCAAGAAACTGATCGCCCGCGGCAAGGAACGCGGTTACATCACGTTCGACGAACTCAATGCCGTCCTGCCGCAGGACCAGATGTCCTCCGAGCAGATCGAGGACGTGATGGCGGCCCTGTCGGAAATGGGCATGCAGGTTGTCGAAAACGAAGACAACGACGAGACCGAAACGCCGGCCGCCACCGAAACCAAGAGCGACGATACCGCCGAGGAAGAGACCGAGAGCGAGGAACCCGCCGCCGGTAACGTCGATACCGAAAGCCTGGGCCGCACCGATGACCCGGTGCGTATGTACCTGCGCGAAATGGGGTCGGTCGAACTGCTGTCGCGCGAGGGCGAAATCGCGATCGCCAAGCGCATCGAGGCCGGGCGTGACGAGATGATCGGCGGGCTGTGCGAAAGCCCGCTGACCTTCCGCGCCATCATTTCGTGGCATGAACGGCTCAAGGCTGGGGAAATGCTGCTGCGTGACATCGTGGACCTCGAGGCCATGCAGTCCGGCGGCAACGATCCCGCCGAGGCGGCGGAAGGCGACGAGGCCTTTGGCGAAAGCGAAGGCGCTGAAAACGAAGAGGCCGAGGAAACCGAAGGCGAAGGTGAGGGCGAAGGCGAAGGGGCCGGTCTGTCGCTGTCCGCGCTTGAGGAAAAGCTGAAGCCGGAAATCCTTGAGCAGTTTGAGGAAGTTGAGGCGCTGTACGCAGCCCTGCACAAGGTGCAGGCCGAACGGCTGGAAAAGTTCACGGCGGGCGCGGAAATCTCCGCCGATGACGAAAGCCGCTATGAACGCCTGCGCATGGAACTGGTGGGCAAGGTGCAGCAGGTCCACCTGCATAATGCGCGGATCGAGGTGCTGGTCGAACACCTGAAGGAAATCTTCCAGCGCCTGAACGGTCTGGAAGGGCGCATGCTGCGACTGGCGGAAAGCACCCGCGTGTCGCGCGATGACTTCCTGCTGAAATACCGCGGTCGTGAACTGGATCCCGGCTGGATGGACATGGTTGCCACCCTGCCGGCCAAATCGTGGAAGAACTTCCTGGCCAAGCATGGCGAGACAGTGATCCGCCTGCGCAACCAGGTGGCCGACCTGACGCAGGAAACCGGCCTGCCGGTGGGTGAATTCCGTCGCGTCTACGCCACTGTGTCGCGGGGGGAGCGGGATTCGGCGCGCGCCAAGAAGGAAATGATCGAGGCCAACCTGCGGCTGGTGATCTCGATTGCCAAGAAATACACCAATCGCGGCCTGCAGTTCCTTGATCTGATTCAGGAAGGCAATATTGGCCTGATGAAGGCGGTGGACAAATTCGAATACCGCCGTGGCTACAAGTTCTCCACCTACGCCACGTGGTGGATCCGGCAGGCCATTACGCGTTCCATCGCCGATCAGGCGCGGACCATCCGTATCCCGGTCCACATGATCGAGACGATCAACAAGCTGGTCCGCACCTCGCGCCAGATGCTGCATGAGATCGGGCGTGAACCCGCGCCTGAGGAACTGGCCGAAAAGCTGGGCATGCCGCTGGAAAAGGTGCGCAAGGTGCTGAAGATCGCGAAGGAGCCGATCTCGCTCGAAACCCCGATCGGGGATGAGGAAGACAGCCATCTTGGCGACTTCATCGAGGACAAGGCCGCCGTCATCCCGCTGGATGCCGCGATCCAGACCAACCTGCGTGAGGCCACGACGCGGGTCCTGTCTTCGCTGACCCCACGTGAAGAACGCGTGCTGCGCATGCGCTTTGGCATCGGCATGAACACTGACCACACGCTGGAAGAAGTGGGTCAGCAGTTCAACGTGACGCGCGAACGTATCCGCCAGATCGAGGCCAAGGCCCTGCGCAAGCTCAAGCACCCCAGCCGGAGCCGCAAGCTGCGTTCCTTCCTTGATGATAACTGAGGTTCCATGCCCCGCCCCCCAGGATGGGCCGGGCGGTGATGGAACACGGGTCGGGGTGGATGTGACGTTCCTGTGCATGGACCGTCCACCCCCCGGCATCCCGCCCGCCCTGCCGCATGGTTTCAGCATCCGGCAGACCTTTCGCCCCGGTGTCATGTGGTATCGCGGGCTGTATGATGCGGTGGGCAGGGAGTATTGCTGGTGGCTGCGCCGGGTCATGTCCGATGCGGATCTGGCCGTCCTTCTGTCCAGTCCCGGCATTGGCGTGCATGTGCTGTATGATGGCGATGCGCCAGCAGGGTTCTGCGAACTCGACAGCCGCTACGGTCCCGATATCAACATTGCCTATTTCGGTCTGCTGCCCGCATGGATCGGCCGTGGCGTCGGACGGATATTCCTGCACCAGATGGTGGCGCGCGCGTGGGCCATGAATCCGGCAGTGCTGCGGGTCAATACATGTTCTGCCGATCATCCGCGTGCATTACCCAACTACCAGAAGGCCGGTTTTCGCAAGGTGCGCACCCTGCATGAAATCTGGACCATTCCGGACGTGCTGGGGCTGAACGTGCCGGATCGCCTGCGTCTGGACTGAAGAAAGATCGGCATTAGTACACAGAATCTTGATTTCAAGGGCTGTTATAACACGAAATCGTAACCATTTTCCCTCCCATACCCGAAGGAGGGGGAGCATGGATTTCGATCTGTCCTTTTACAAATTTCATGGTGTTGACCGTGCTGGGCTGCTGGATGCCCTTGGCATGCGTGATACAGGCGAGCCGGACCCGAATGATGAGGCGCCATATGCCATCGCGGACCTGCCTAATGGCTGGTTTGTCATCCGTACCAATAACGACAGTGGCCTGATTTCCAATTATGATCGCAAGACCCTGTGCCGTGAGGGCAGATTGATCACATGCGATGTCGCGACGGTCGATCCGGTCAGCCAGGCGGCGGGCTATGAAAATGGTGAAGAAATCTGGATCGTCCAGCATGACGGGCGCAACAACGATTATCTTGATCTGGATATAGAAGGTGATGCGCCGGACGCGGTGCCCGAACTGCACAAGCGGGCCTTTGCCGCGGTGCAGCGCGGAATGGTGGACCCGCGCGGCCCGGGCAGCATGCTGGATGTTCCGCTGGAAGTGGTGAAGGCCGTGACCGGATTCCGCCATGACCGCCCGCAGGATGTCCGTCCCACACCGGTCTTTACGTGGCTGGAGCCGATAAAAACGGTGATTGACTGACTTTTTCCTTGTCTGTCTGGCGGGTTTGTGTTTCAAACCGCCTCTTCCCTGCCGGGTGCGTGGCATCGTCCCCGGCTATACCCGTGCCTTCATGGCAACATGGCGGACCGTGTCCGTCCATGCCGGGGTTGAACTGATCCGAAGGGAGTTCCAATGCCGTTGTATGAAACCGTGCTGATTGTACGTAATGACGTGTCGCAGCAGCAGGTCGAAGCCATTGCTGATGGCATCGCAGCCCAGCTTGAAGCGGAATCCGGTTCCGTCAAGAAGCGTGAATACTGGGGCCTGCGCACGCTGGCGTACCGCATCAAGAAGAACCGCAAGGGGCATTACATGCTTCTGGGTCTTGATGGGGCTTCCAGCGCCATCAAGGAAATCGAGCGTCAGCTCAGCCTGAACGAAGACGTTCTGCGCGTGCTGACCCTGCGTGTGGATGAGATTGACGAAGCACCGTCCGTCATCCTGTCGCGCAAGGGTGACGAGCGTGAGCGTGGCTTCCGTGGGCCCAAGCCCTCTGGCCGTTTCGAAAGCGGTCGTGGCACGCGTCGCAATTTCGATGACCGCGAAGAGTTCCGCGCCCGTAACGAGCGTGAAGAACAGCAGCGCGCCAACGCCACCGCCACTGCCGAAGCGGAGTAAGAGCTGATGTCCGAATCAACCGAGATCAATCCCGCCGCCCGCCGCGTTGCGGTTGGTGCGCGTCGCCCGTTCTACCGTCGTCGCAAGTCCTGCCCGTTCTCCGGCCCCAACGCGCCGAAGATCGACTACAAGGACGTGCGCCTGCTGAGCCGCTTCCTGTCCGAGCGTGGCAAGATCGTTCCCAGCCGCATCACGGCAGTGTCCGCCAAGAAGCAGCGTGAACTGGCCCAGGCCATCAAGCGCGCCCGTTTCCTGGCCCTGCTGCCCTACATTGTAAGCTGAGGGAGGCAGAAACATGTCCGCAGTAGAACTCATCCTGCTCCAGCGCGTCGAGAAGCTGGGCCAGATGGGCGAGATCGTCACGGTGAAGCCGGGCTATGCCCGTAACTTCCTGCTGCCCCAGGGCAAGGCGATCCGCGCCAACGCACACAACCGCGAGCGTTTCGAACGTGAACGTGCACAGCTTGAGGCCCAGAACCTCAAGAACCGCGAGGAGGCCGAGCGCCTGTCCGAGCGTATGCACGGCCTGTCCGTCATCCTGATCCGTCAGGCTGGTGACAGCGGCAGCCTGTATGGCTCCGTCACGACGCGTGACATCGCGGAAGCAGCGACCAAGGCCGGCCTGACCATCAGCCGTAACCAGGTCATCCTGCCCGAGCCGATCAAGCAGCTTGGCCTGTATGAAGTCAGCGTCGCCCTGCATCCGGAAGTGAACATGCAGGTCACCGTGAACGTCGCCCGTTCCGAAGAAGAAGCGGAACGTCAGGCACGCGGTGAAGAAATCGGCGTCGATCAGGACGACGAGCAGGTTCTGGCCGAAGAAGGCGTGGTAACCGAAGGCGAGGGTTCGGAAGAAACCGCCGTCGAGGAAACCCCGGCTGTCTGATTGACCTGATCCGTTGCCCCCTGGGGTGACTGGCTGGTTACAAAAGCCCGGAAGAGGAAACTCTTCCGGGCTTTTGCCGTTTCCGGGGCGGGTGCATCGGGCTTTTTGCCGGGCGCACATGCGTTGAGGGAGCGGGCGATGGCATCTCTATTGCTGGATCGGGCCTTTGCGCACTTCGTGACCCTGGGGCGGCTGGATGTCCATTACCCCGGGGGCGACAGGCGTGCGTATGTGGGCGGCCCCGGACCACGGGCGGGCATGTGGATCGCGGATGGGGAAACGGTGCGCGCCCTGCTGCTTGATCCCGCGCTGAAGGTGGGGGAAGCCTATATGGCGGGCAGGCTGCGCCCCGTTGACTGCACGCTGTATGACCTGATGCATGTGCTCATGCTCAATGTCATGCGGCGTAGCCCGGCGGGGGAGCAGATTTTCGGTTCCCTGCGCTATATCGCGCGGACATGGCTGCAGAATAACACCCTGCGGCGCGCCCGACGGAACGTGGCGCATCATTATGACCTGGACAGCAGGCTGTACCGTCTCTTCCTTGATGCGGACATGCAGTATTCCTGCGGTTATTTCCCCACGGGCACCGAAACGCTGGCGCAGGCGCAGGCGGCCAAGAAACACCATCTGGCGGCCAAGCTGCATCTGTCACGTCCCGGCATGACCGTGCTGGATGTCGGGTGCGGGTGGGGCGGCATGGCCCTGACACTGGCGCGTGATTACGATGCGCAGGTCACGGGCATCACGCTGTCGGTGGAACAGCTGCATATCGCGCGCCAGCGTGCGCGTGCGGCGGGGCTGGACGGGCGCGTGCGGTTTGAACTGCTGGATTACCGTGCCGTCAGCAGGCAGTACGACCGGATCATTTCCATCGGCATGTTCGAACATGTGGGCGTGGCCCATTATCCGGCGTTTTTTGATACCATGCGCGCGGCCCTGCACCCCCATGGGGTCATGGTGCTGCATTCCATCGGGCGCAGGGAAGGGCCGGGCGTCACCAACCCGTGGATTGACCGCTATATCTTCCCTGGCGGCTATTCACCGGCGGTCAGCGAGGCTGTCAGCGCCGTGGAGCGCGCCGGGCTATGGCTGACGGACTGCGAGATCTGGCGTCTGCATTACGCGCGCACCATTGCCCACTGGCGCCGCCGGTTCGCGGCCAGACGTCGGCAGGTTGCATTGCTCTATGATGAACGGTTCTGCCGCATGTTCGAATTCTATCTTGTGGTATCCGAACTGGCCTTCCGCGTGCAGGGGCATCTGAACTTCCAGCTGCAGATGGTGCGTGAAATCGACGCCGTACCCCTGTCGCGGGATTACATGTATGCCCCGCAGCCCGTGGGGCTGCCAGATCAGGACAGTGTTGCGGCCCTGAGGGCATGAAGGCGGGCAAGGCGGTCGAATTCGGCAATATCCAGCGTCTCGGCCCGGCGGCTGCCTTCAATTCCGGCCTCATCCAGCAACGCTTCTCCCCCGATGGCTTTCAGCGCCCCGCGCAGCATCTTGCGCCGCTGGCCAAATGCTGCCGCCGTCACCTGTTCCATGGCGCGGAACAGTGTGGCATCGGGCTGGTCTGCATGCGGGATCAGGCCGACCACGGCGGAATGTACCTTGGGCGGCGGGGAAAACGCGCCAGGCGGAATATGCATGAGCACCCCGCAACGGCACGTCCATTGCGCCAGCACGCCCAGCCTGCCGTAATGGGCCGAACCGGGGGAGGCGCAGATGCGTTCGGCTACCTCCTGCTGGAACATGAGCGTCAGCCGCGACCACTCCGCCGCCTGCCGCAGCCACCCCACCAGCAGGGGCGTGCCGACATTGTAGGGCAGGTTGGCGATGACCTGTCGCGGGGCGGGGCACAGTGTGGTCAGGTCGCACCGCATGGCATCGGCTTCGATCACCCGCAGGCGGTCGGGCGCATGGGCGGCCAGTTCCGTAATGACGGCAACTGCCCGTGTATCCACTTCCACCGCCACGATGCTGGCGGCATCGGTATCCAGCAGCGCGCGGGTCAGACCACCGGGGCCGGGACCGACCTCCACAACATGCTGGCCCGACAGATTACCTGCCAGCGACGCGATGCGCGCCGTAATGCCCGGGTCCAGCAGGAAGTGCTGGCCCAGCGCCTTGCGTGCGTCCAGCCCGTGGCGCGCAATGGTCTCGCGCAGGGGTTCCAGCCCCGACGGGCATCCGGTCATGGTCATGACCGATCAGGTCTTGGAACGCATGTCGATGATCGCACGACGCTGCAGGTCGCGGTTCAGCTGGCGCGATGTCTGTTCCACGCGTTCGTTCATCAGGTGGTCGGCGATCTGGCTGGGGGTCTGGATGGCGATGTTGCGTTCTTCACGGGTGCAGACCATCAGCACCAGGATGCCATCCATCGACACCAGGGGCTTGCTGGTCTTGCCCGGCATCAGGGGCTCGAGTATCTCGCGCATCTGGGGGTTGAGGTGGTTCATCATGAGTTCGCCGGGATCACTGGGGTGCTTTTCCCCCAGTTTCTTGTTCTCGGCTTCCATCTGGTCACAGTTCTTGGCTTCATTGGCGAATGCCGTGGCGGTGTCCAGTGTCGATTTCTGCTGGTCGGTGGGGTTTTCAGGGTTCAGTGGCTCATCAAAGGGGAAGAAGACCTGCCGGATGGTCAGGATCGTCGCCATCTGGTGGCCGACCGTCCGCCGTTCCGCAATGGTGGCGATCACGTATCCACCCGCGACGCGGATGGGGTTTGAAATGGCGCCATCGGGCATCTTGCGCGCCACGTCCACCACCTGGGGGTCAAGGCCGTCTTCCTGTGTCCAGCCCATCATACCGCCGTCCAGCGCGCTCTGCCCCTGCGAGAACTGGGCGGCGACAATGGGGAAGGGCGCGCCCTCACGCAGTTCCTGAATGATGGTTTCGGTGAATTTCAGTTCGTTTTCCGTATGGCGCGGGTCTTCCACCGGCACGAAAATCTCACTGATCATGTATTCCGGCTTGCCGTCCTCGCGCTTCAGCGCGGCCATACGCTGCTCGATTTCGGATGCGGTGATGCGACCGTGCTCGGCCGTTTCCTGACGCAGGACCTGCGACCAGCCGATCTGTACGCGGATCTGGTCAATCAGCGTGGTCAGCGAGACGCCGTCTTCCGCCAGCTTGTTGCGCAGGGCGTTCTGGGGCATGCCATTGCGCTGTTCAATATTGGCGATTGCATCCCCGATCTGCTGGATGGGCACGTTGATGTGGCGGTCGAGCATTTCCTGCATGCGCAGTTTTTCATCAATCAGCTGCCGCACGATCTGCGGTCGCAGCCGCTGCATCACGTCATCGCTGACATCCAGCCCCGATGACAGCGCGAACAGCCGCCCGCGCGTATCGACATCGCGCTTGGTCAGCACCGCGCCGTTGACGGTGGCGATGATCGCATCCTGATCTTCCGCTGCCTGCGCCTGCTGGGCAATGGCGCGCGCGGATTTGGCGGCGGCACCGTGTTCGTGGCCGACCAGTGCTGCACAGGCCAGCAGGGCCGCAGCCAGCGTGCGTCCCACGCGGCCGTGGTTCGGTGCGGGGAAGGAAACAGCGCCACGGGGCATGGGGAAGAAGGACATCCGGCTCAGTCTTTCGCGCATCAGGTCAGCCATTAATACCAAATGTACCGATGGTTTTGAACGTAAGGGAGAACATTACGGTTGAATTGCTCTGTTGGCCACCAATCGTGGTGTACTGCTTGAGATACATGACATCCAGCCCGAAACAGTCGTTCTGGTAACCGGCGTCGCCACCCACCGCCACGCTTTCCTTGCGCGACAGGCTGCGGCGCAGGTAGGCGGCAATGTGCCAGTTGTCCCAGTTGGAGGCAGCCCCGACCGTAAGCTCGCTGACCGGCTTGTAGTAAATATCGGGCGCTGCCGTGTCATACGGCTGCCTGACATAATAATAATAGGGCGTGACCGGTTCGAACAGATAGCCACCCGTCACACGGAAATGGCGGAAGCCCGCGCTGCCCAGCGCATCGGCGAAGTCCACCTTGCCGCCATAGGGGTCGAGGCGCATCTTGCCATCAAAATCAAAGAACTGGTTGGGCACCATATGCGTGCCCATGACCACATCCGACAGGTGGTGGCTCAGCCCGGAATAGGGGATGCGGTTGTGGTCGACATGTTCCTGGAAGCTTTCACCGATCAGCACGTCGATCTGATGGCCGTTCCATGTCCAGTTGTTGTGCAGCCCGACATTGGCGCGCAGGCCACCATCCAGCCGGTCCGTGCCGGCATAGCGGTTGAGCGCGAACAGCGTGGAATCCGTAAATTCGTAGGACAGGCTGTCTTCGTTGGGAATGTTGCGTGACGTGCTGTTACCCGTGTTCGGCGCAGCCAGGAACTGCACGATGGGTTCAAGGATCTGGGTGCCGGTATTGTGGTTGAAGCTGCGCAGGAACGGCCAGTTCATCTTCAGCCCCACGGTGGGCAGGACCTGCCCCTCCACCTGTGCGCGGGTGGTGCGGGCATAGTTGGGCTGCTGGTTCAGTTCGGTCGCGCGGTGGATGGCGGATTCAACATGCAGCGTCAGGTTCCATATCTGCCCCAGCGAATTGTGGAACGGCCGGTCCCAGTTGAGTGAAAGCTGCCCGCGCTGGTCCGATGTCCCGTTTTCACGATAGACGTAGAAATCGGTCGTATCGAGGCTGAACCGCCCGCCCAGTGCGTCGGGCTGCCCGAAATAGCTGTAAGTATAGCGCGGCAGCACCCATGGCAGGTCCTGGTTATGGATGATGCCCTGGTTCATGCCCTGATACCCTTCGGCATCAATGCGCGAATACGATCCCGTCCCGAACCCTTCCAGGTAGATGTTGGAATTGAGCGTGTCCTGCCCGTATCCGCTGACGCGGTAGTCACGCATGAAGTTGGGCGAACTGGCCCAGCGGATGTTGGCGCCCGCCCGCCATGTCCGGTTTATCGAAACCTGGCCGTTGGCGAAGATATAGCCCTGTATGCCGTGGTTGTCGGCGCTGTCCACGTTCTGGCCGAAGGTGTTGATGTAATCGATGTCGCGATGCGTGTCATACGCGATGCCACCGGTCAGGTTCAGGCGCGCGTTGCTGAAATAGCGGCGGTAGTTTGCCGTAAGCTCCGGCCCGGTGCGGGTGGAAAACAGTCCCTGCAGCGTGACATCGGACTGCCGGTCAATGACCCAGTAATAGGGAATGGTGACATACGTGCCCAGATAACGGTCATGCGGCGTGAAGCCGGGGGTCAGGAAGCCGCTCTGGCGCCGTACCGACGGGTCGGTCATGGAGAAGGCGGGCAGGTAGAAGATCGGCACCCCGAAAAAATCCACGAAGGCGTCACGGAATTCCAGTCGCTTGTGCTGCAGGTCATGCGTGGCGTCATACGCGCGCAACTGCCAGAACGGCGCGCGTTCGGGGTGGCGGGCACAGATTTCGCACGCCGTATAGACCACGCGCGTCAGGTCATTGACCTTGGCACCGGTGCGCCGCATGCCATTGGCCGCCATGCGCGCATTATCTTCCATGCGGGCATACATGCGGGTCATGATGCCGTCGCGCATGCCGTTGCTCAGTTCGGCATATTCCGTAAACAGCACCGTGCCGTCCGGTTCCACCATGGCCACGTTGCCCCGGGCGGACGCCACCCCGGTATTGCGGTCATAGACCACCTTGTCGGCGCGCATGATCTGGTCATTCTGCCAGAGCTGGACATTGCCGGTCCAGGTCGCAATGCCGTTGCGGCTGTCGTAGGCCACATGGTCGGCCTGGAATGTCATCGGGTCGGTATTGGACACCGTGCCGGAAAAGTTGGCGGGCGACTGTGGCTGGCTCTTGGGGGCGTGGATGGGCATGCTGCGCCGCGGCCCGTCGGGCGGGGCGTCGGCATGGGCATCACGCGGGCCCAGCGCGCACATCATGCCCCCCAGCATGGTGGCTGAAAGCAGCAACCCGCGCGGAAACTGCCGCAGAACGGCAGTAAGCCGTGTCAGTGACGGCGCGCGCGTGGAAGGGGCGGGACGGTCCATTAACCGTCCTCTAGATGAAGAAGTAGCGTGACTGCAAGACAAAGCCCGGCCCCGGTGGGGGCCCAGGCGGCCAGAAGGGGGGGCAACGTACCAGTTTCACCAAACTGCGCGGCAATTTTAGATAGCGCAAACAACGCGAAACCCGCCGCCACGCCAAAACTGATCATGCGGATGACCCCGCCCCGCCGCGCGGGCCGCATGGAAAACCCGGCCGCCACCAGCGCCATGGTACCGGACAGGACTGGCAGCGTGAGCAGCGTCTGGAAATGCAGCCGGTGGCGGATGGTGGAAAATCCCGACCGGTTCAGCTGGCGGATGAACCCCGGCAGCGCCCAGACGGACAGCGTATCGGGGGAGGCGAAGCTTTCTTCCACCCCCGCCAGCGTCAGGTCGGCATGCAGCGTCAGGTGCCCCATATCAACCGGCAGTTCATCAGGGCGCAGCTGCCGGGCGGATTCCAGAACCCAGCGGTCCTTGCCCAGATAACCGCTATCGGCCTCGATACGGGTCAGCAGGCCGTCATCCGGGCCAAGCCGGAAAATGGTGATGCCGCCGATATGCAGCACGTTCCCCGTCAGCCTGACATGCCGCGCATGGATGATGTCCACCCCATGGTCCACCAACCCGTTATCCCCCTGCCGCAGCCACAGGGTGCCACCGCTGAGGTTGAGGGACTTGCCATTGTTGTCGCGCAGGTACTGCCGGTCCAGCATTTCCGCCCGGCGGTACATGACGGATGACAGGGGGGAAATGCAGGTCGTGGCCACTGTCCCGATCAGCACCGCGCAGGTGACCGGCCCCGCCAGGAACTGCCACGCCGAAATGCCCGCCGCCCGCGCCACCACCAGTTCCGATGACCGCGCCAGACGCCAGAAACAGATGATCCCCCCCAGCAGCACGCCAAAGGGCAGGATTTCAAGACAGGCAAAGGGAATGTGCAGGAAGGCGATTTCACTGACCAGCGATGTCGGCACATTGGGCCGGGTTGAAACCCGGCGCAGCAGGTCGATGAAGTCGAACATGGTGATCAGCCCGGTCAGGAAGGCGATCACCGACAGGGTGGCGTAGGTAAACTGACGGGCGATGTACAGCGACAGCGTAAAGGCAAGCTTCATGACCGTGTGGCGCCCGTAATCGCCCGGGCTTCACGATCGGCGCGGAATTCCGGCCAGAACAGGACGCCCGCGCAGATCACGCCCGGGCCGATCGAACAGATCCACATGAGTGGCATGAGCTGCAGGTTGCGCGATGCAAGGTTCTGCACCAGCAGCGTCAGCGCCTGCACCGCGACAACGGCAAGGATGGCCAGGACAGGTCGGATGATGCTGGCCTGCCGGGAATAGCTGCCGCCCATGGCCCCCACCAGCCCGATCATGGCAAAGGAAAAGGCGCAGAAGGGGCTGCTCAGCCGGCGCCAGGCCTCGATGAACATCTTGCTTTCGTCCCTGCGCGAATACTGGCGCATGTCCGGGTGCAGAAGCTGTGAAATCGGCAGTTCATTGGCATCGGGCAGGCGCGTATGCGCGGTGTGCGGACTGGACAGGTCGATCGTGTTGCGGGTGAAGGTCAGCACGTTCAGCCGCCCGGTATGACTGTCGATTTCCTGCCGCGATCCGTTGAACAGGACCACGCGCGGCTGGTCGTTGAGGATGACCAGATTGCCTTCTTCCGCCAGTATGGTGGCTTCGGCGCCGGGGGTGCGGTCGTCTTCCACCATGATGCCATGCAGCGTGCCGTCCTTGTCGCGCGCGCGGATGTACACGGTCATGTTGTCCGACACCTGCGTAAACACACCATCCTGCACCAGAAAGGCGGCCATGCGGTTGCGGATCTGGAATTCATACTGCCGGAAGGCGTGGTAGGAAACCGGCACGATCCAGACATTCAGCACCAGGCACGTCGCTGTCGCAATGGCGGCGCAGGCCAGTCCCGGTCGCGCCATCATGGCGGGCGACAGGCCAGCGGCCTGCATGACCGTCAGTTCCCGGTCGGTGCCCAGGCGCTGATAGACGAACTGCACCACCACGAACGTGGTAATCGGCAGGATGACCGCGATGAAGGAGGGGATCAGCAGGCTGGTCAGTTCCAGGAACACGCGCAGCGACAGCCCGCGCCCCACCACCAGCGACACGAAGTGCAGGGACTGCGTCAGCCAGATCAGTGTCACGAGAGCGCCCGTGGTCGCCACCAGCGCCAGCAGGAGCTGGCGCAGCATGTAGCTGTCCAGAATCGACAGGCGCGGCGCAAGGCGGTCAGGGACAGGGCGGACGGCAGGCATGCCCCTGTCTAACCCTGTTCCCGCCCGTGCAAAAGGGGTGATCCCCTCATGCGCTGGGGACAGGTACGCTCAGATGCCGGCCGTGTGGACGCGCCCGGCGTCATGTCCCGGATGTGACAGGCGGCAGTACCTTGCCGGGGTTCATGACATTCCGGGGGTCAAGGGCAGCCTTGATATGGCGCATGGCCTCCAGCTCCGCCCCGCCCCGCCATGACGGCATCATGTAGGGCTTGAGCTGCCCCACGCCATGTTCGGCCGAAAACGAACCGTCCAGATCCTTCACGATCGCCGCCACCGTGTCCATTATGTCGTGGCTGCGGGCCAGAAAGGTATCCGCCGCCACGCCTTCGGGCTGGACGACATTGAAGTGGATGTTGCCATCGCCCATGTGGCCGAACGGGGCGGGACGGCAGCCCGGAATCAGCTTTTCGCATGCGGCACTGGCGCGTGCGATCAGTTCGGGCACGTGGGTCACGGGCACCGATACGTCATTCTTGACGCTGGCCCCCGCGCGGCGCTGGGCTTCGGCATGCTCCTCGCGCAGTTTCCACAGACCGGCGCGCTGGCCTTCGCTTTCGGCAATGACGGCATCGGTGATGATGCCTTCCTCCAGGGCTTCGCCCAGCACTTCCTCGGCATATTCACGCAGATCGGCATCGGGGCGCGGGGTCGCCAGTTCCAGCAGCACATAGGCGGGTGCGCGCTCACCCAGCGGCAGGGCAGCACCCGGGATCAGGTCGATGACAAGGTCCATGCCGGTGCCGGACATGAACTCGAACGCCTGCAGCAGGGCGGGATCGCGCGCGCGCAGCAGCCCAAGCAGCTTCAGCGCGGCATCGGCGTCGTCCACGGCACACAGCGCGGCCTCGATCGCGCGGGGCTGCGGGTGAAGTTGCAGGATGGCGGTGGTGATGAACCCCAGCGTGCCTTCGGACCCGATCAGAAGCTGGCGCAGGGCATACCCCGTATTGTCCTTGCGCAGGCGGCGCAGGCCATGGAACACGCCGCCATCGGGCATGACTGCCTCCAGCCCCAGCACCAGTTCACGCGCATTGCCGTAGCGCAGCGTGTTGTTGCCGCCTGCATTCGTCGCCAGTACGCCGCCAATCTGCGCCGACCCTTCGGACGAGATGGAGAGCGGCAGCATGAACCCCGCATCCCACGCCGCGTCCTGCGCCGCCTTCAGCGTGACGCCGGCTTCGACTTCCATGGTCAGGTCATGGGGGTCGATGCCACGGATATGGTTCATGCGCGACAGGCAGACCACGACCTCGTGCCCGCTGTCATCCGGTGTGGCGCCGCCCACCATGCTGGTATTGCCGCCCTGTGGCACCATGGGGATGCCGTGTTCACTGCAGAACCGGACAAGCTGTGACAGTTCTTCCGTATTGGCTGGACGCAGCACCGCCAGCGCGCGGCCGTGGTACAGGTTGCGCCAGTCGGTGCAGTAGGATGCGGTGTCGGTTTCACCCGTAATCACGCCCACGGGCCCCAGCATGTCGGTAAAACGGGCGATCAGGTCCTGCCGTGCCGGTGCGGTTGGGGAGGGAACGGTCATGACGGCATGCTTCCTGAATGAAGGGGTAAGGAGGGCGGTGGCAGGTAGGCCTGCCCCTGATGATGCACGGGCGGGTAGGTGGCGCTGGCCTGCGCCGGGCTGGGGGACATGAACAGGTGCCATGTCTCGGTCAGCACGAAACCGGTCAGCGCGCCCACCGCCGCCGCCACCAGCAGGCCCGAACGGCGTACGGGGGGACGGGACTGCACCACCGATGACAGGACGGCCTGCGTTTCGGCGCGGGCCTGCCGCGTCTGGTTCAGTTCCGCGCGCAGCGCCGAATTGTCAACTTTCAGGTCGCGTATTTCCGTATCCAGTCTGCGGATGCTTTCCGTCAGCTGGGAAATGCGCTGGTGCGATTCCTGAATCTCTTTCGCGGCGGCGGCGCTGGCTTTTGTCGCGCGGGGCGCGCGCGGTTTCGCGGCGGCCTTTTTGGGGGGATTGGGGGCGATGGCGGCAAACAGGTTTTTCAGCGCCCCGCCGGTTACCTGATTTTTTTGCGCGCGCGCGCGGATGGCGGCCAGCGCATTTTCCGACTGGCCTGCATGCTCCTCCAGCACGAGTGCGAGGATGTCCGAAAGGATTTTCAGTTCCTTGGGGTCGATTGTGTCGCTCATCTCAGGGGCACCGGGGTCGGATCATGCGGTTGAAACTATTTTACGGTCGCGGGCAGGCCGCGCGGATCAGGCGGTCACGGATCGCACGGCCCAGCCCGTGTCCGGGCACAGGCTGTACCGCAATCCCGACCAGTCCCCGGCGGTGACCTTCCATATCAAGAAACCGCAGCCCCGCGAAGAGGCGGGCGGCCGCTTCATGCAAATCACCCGTGGCACTCAGGTTCCACACCAGCGCGCTGCCGGGCAGGGGCGGGCCGAACGCCAGAAGCGCCTCGTCGGGGGTCACGCTGCGGGCATCCAGACGGACCGGCAGGCCGGGCGCGTAATGCGATGACAGCTGGCCGGGGGCGGTGGGACGGGCGTCGTTGCTGCCCGCGGGCAGGGCCAGCTTCATGCCGCATGCCGCCTCCAGCGCCTCCAGCGTGATGCCGCCGGGACGCAGCAGGACAGGGACATCGCGGGACAGGTCGATGATCGTGCTTTCCACGCCCACGCGGCATGGACCGCAGTCAAGGACCGCGTCAATGCGGCCATCCAGCCCCGCCAGCACGTGCTGCGCATCGGACGGGCTGACCCGGCCCGACGGGTTGGCCGAAGGGGCCACGACCGGAAACCCGCACGCCGCCAGCAGGGCCTGCGTGGTCTGCCCCGCAGGCACCCGTACGGCGGCGGTCGGCAGGCCGGCGGTGGCGATGGTGGATATGCCGCAATGTGTTCCGCGTGGCAGCACCATTGTCAGCGGGCCGGGCCAGAACCGGTCGGCCAGCCTGCGCGCCAGCGGCGTGGCCTCAACCTGTTCAAAAGCAGCGTCCGCGCTTGCGAAATGGCTGATCAGCGGGTTGATGCCCGGCCGCCCCTTGGCGGTATAGATGGCGGCGACGGCCGTATCATTGCCCGCATCCGCCCCAAGGCCGTAAACCGTTTCCGTCCCGAAGGCGACCAGTCCGCCCGCGCGCAGCATGGCGGCGGCAGTGGCGAGTCCCTGCGGGTCGTTATGCAACAGGCGTGTGTGCATGGCCCCGGATCAGGCCGCGCCGCGACACAGGAAATGCGGGTTGCGGAAGCCGGGCTTGCCATAGCCCAGCACCTTGCCATCGGGCGTGGTGATGGACCCGCCAGCGGCTTCGACAACAGCCTGCGGTGCGGCGGTATCCCATTCCATGGTGGTGCCAAGGCGGGGATAGAGGTCGGCCACGCCTTCGGCCACGCGGATGAATTTGGCCGCCGAGCCGATATTGCCCAGATGCGCGATGGCCTGTCCGCCCAGGAATTCCTTCAGGCGCGGGTCATCGGCGTAATGGCGCGACGCCAGCACCGTCAGCCCCTCCGCCGGAGGTGTGCGGACATGGATGGCCTGCGTGCCACTGGCGTCGATGCGGAAGGCCCCGCGTCCCGCGCCGGCACCATAAAGCTGGTGATAGGCCGGAAGTGCGACGGCCCCCAGCACCGGCCGCCCATCGCGCACAAGGCCGATATTGACGGTGAAATCGTCCCGCCCGGCTGCGAATTCCCGCGTGCCATCCAGCGGGTCCACCAGCCAGAACTCGCGCCCGGTCTCTGTCATGATGCCGGCTGCGACCTCCTCCTCCGCCACGACGGGAATGGCGGGGGCATGGGTGCGCAGGCCCGCAAGGATATGCTTTTCCGCCGCGTGGTCGGCCTCGGTCACGGGGGAACTGTCGGTCTTGACCTTGGTCGCGAACCCGCGCGCGCGGATGGTGCGGATCAGGTCGGCGGCTTCACTGGCAAGGCGCAGGGCCAGATCCAGAAGGAATCCGTCCTCATATGCTGGCATGGATGGCGTATTCATGCTGTTCGCATTAGCTTACTCATGGCGCGCCGTCATGTCCTTATCGGTGCCGATGGCCGC
Source organism: Komagataeibacter oboediens (assembly GCF_018491655.1). Lineage (NCBI taxonomy): Bacteria > Pseudomonadati > Pseudomonadota > Alphaproteobacteria > Acetobacterales > Acetobacteraceae > Komagataeibacter > Komagataeibacter oboediens. The sequence continues at coordinate 53,148 of NZ_JABLUU010000004.1, forward strand.
GGACAGGGTGGTGTCGGTCCGGGGCGCGGCGTGCTGGTGCAGGAATTTATCCTGTCTGCCCAACACCTTCGAAGCGGAGCACCGTGATCCATATGCTCGATATCGCCTTTTCCGACGCAAGCCTGCCCGCCAGTGGCACCATTGCCATCCTTGCCGTATCCGGCGGGGCGCCCGCGGGTGCCCTTGCTACGCTGGACGCCGCGGTGGGCGGCGCGCTGACCCGGGCCGCGAAAGCCACAGGATTCGGCTTCGACGCCGCGAAAACCTGTGTCGTGCTGGCGCCCGGGGCGGGATATGACCGCGTGATCCTGGTGGGGCTGGGTGCCGTGGACGCGCTGGATGGCACCGTGGCAGAACAGGCCGGTGTGGCGGCCGCCCGCGCCCTGTCCGATGCGGGTACGTCCGGCGTGGTCGTGGCCGATGGCATCGCCCCCGACCTGACCGCCCATGTGGCGCTGGGTGTCGTGCTGGGCAGCTACCGTTTCGATTCGTACCGTACCCAGCCGCGCAAGGGCGATGCAGGCCCGCTGACAGCCGTGACCGTGGCCTGCGCCGATCCTGCCGCGGCACAGGCGGCATGGCAGCCGCTTTCGGCGGTGGCGCGCGGGGTGTTCCTGTGCCGTGACCTTGTATCCGAACCCGCGAACATGCTGCGCCCGCCGGAGTTCGAACAGCGCATTCTCGCCCTGCGTGACCTTGGGGTGGAAGTGGAGGTGCTGGACCGCGACGCCATGCACAAGCTGGGGTTTGGCGCCCTGCTGGGGGTAGCGCAGGGCAGTGACGCGCCGCCGCGCACGGTCATCATGCGCTGGAATGGCGGCACGGACGGGACCGCGCCGGTGGCCTTCGTCGGGAAGGGCGTGACCTTTGATTCGGGCGGCATCTCGATCAAGCCGGCGGCCGGCATGGATGAAATGAAAACCGACATGGCGGGAGCCGCCGCCGTGGTCGGCACCATGGCGGCACTTGCGGGCCGCAAGGCGAAGGTGAACGCCGTCGGTGTCGTGGGGCTGGTGGAAAACATGCTGTCGGGCAATGCGCAGCGTCCGGGCGACGTGGTGCGCACGGCGGCGGGCCAGACGGTCGAAGTGCTGAACACCGATGCCGAAGGCCGTCTCGTGCTGGCGGACGTGCTATGGTACACGCAGGACCGCTTCAAGCCGCGCATCATGGTCAACCTTGCCACCCTGACCGGGGCGATCGTGGTCAGCCTGGGTGTCGAGCGCGCGGGCCTGTTCTCCAACAATGACGGCCTGGCAGGCCATCTGGCGGCCACGGGGGAACAGACGGGCGAGAAGCTGTGGCGCATGCCCATGGACGCCAGCTACCTTGAACTGCTGCGTTCGGACATTGCTGACCTCAAGAACATCGGCGGGCGGCCCGGCGGGTCGATCACGGCAGCCAAGTTCCTTGAATGCTTTGTGAACGACGTGCCGTGGGCGCATCTGGACATCGCGGGCACGGCGTTTACGTCCAAGGCGACATCGCATGCGCCCCGCGGGGCGACCGGCTTTGGCGTGCGCCTGCTCGATCGCATGGTCGGCACGTATTACGAAGGGTAATGCCTGCCCCGCGCGGCAGGCCGGATCGGAACAGGGAACTCCATGGCGCAGATCGGCTTCTATCACCTGACGCGTTCACCGGCGCTGGCGGTCCTGCCCGCGCTGCTGGGCCGGACGCTTGCGGCGGGAAAGCGGGCGGTGGTCCGCTGCGCCACGGCAGAACGGGTGCAGGAGCTTGATGACGGGCTGTGGCGGTCGACCGACCCGCTGTGGCTTCCCCATGGCACACAGGCCATGGGGCATGGGCCATGGCAGCCGATCTGGCTGACGGATGGCCAGGACGTGCCCAACGGCGCGACCTTCGCCTTCCTGCTTGACGGGGTGGAAGTTGCCGACCTGTCCCCTTTCGAACGGGTGTTCGACCTGTTTGATGGCCATGATGAGGCCGCCGTCGCCAGTGCGCGCAGACGCTGGGTGGCATGGCGTGATGGTGGTCATGACCTGAGCTACTGGCAACAGCAGCCCAGAGGCTGGGCGCGTCGTAAATAGCCGCAGGCCCCGCTGCGGGGTGGCGGCATGGACGAAAGGCAGGTTGCGTAATGAAGACGGTTACTTTCCCCAATGAAACCACGGTGCCCGCGCTGGGCATGGGCACATGGAACATGGGGGACAGCGACAGCCGCCGCGCGGATGAGATAAAGAGCATTCACGCAGGTCTCGACGCGGGGATCCGCGTGGTGGACACGGCGGAAATGTATGGCTCCGGCCGTTCCGAAAAACTGGTGGGCGAGGCGATAAGGGGACGGCGCGACGACGTGTTCCTTGTCAGCAAGGTCGTGCCCTCCAACGCATCGCGCACGGGCGTGCGCCGGGCGTGTGAAGCATCACTCAAACGGCTGGGCACCGATTTCCTTGACCTTTACCTGCTGCACTGGCCCGGCAGCGTGCCGCTGGAGGAAACGCTGGCGGGATTCAGTGACCTGATTGATGCGGGCCTGATCCGGAGCTGGGGCGTATCCAACTTCGATGCTGATGGCATGATGGAGGTCGAAAGCACACCGGCCAGCACGCCGTGCGCCGCAAACCAGGTGCTGTACAGCCTTGATTACCGTGGTGTGGAATTCGACCTGCTGCAGCGTGATCGTGATGCAGGCGTCGTGACCATGGCCTATTCCCCGCTGGGGCAGGGGGGTGACCTGCTGCGCGCGCCGGTGCTCAGGCGCATAGCAAAGCGGCACAGCACGTCCCTCGGGCCGGCCACGACGGCGCAGGTCGCGCTGGCATGGGTGCTGCGACAGGAAAACGTGCTGGCCATTCCCAAGGCGGGCAGCCCGCGTCACCAGCATGAAAACTTCGCAGCAACCGAGATCACCTTGACGCGCGATGATCTGGCGGAGATTGATGAAGCCATAGCGCCGCCGCGCCGCAAGGAGCCGCTGGCCATGATCTGACCCGCCCGGCCTTCCGGGCGCAAGCGGGAGGGCTGTCATCATTCCTGTCATCCTTGTCGTGACCGTGCTGCTGCTGGCGGTGGCCAGCGTGCTGCCAGCCTGTGGTTTACGGCAGATGGCCACGATGGTGCCTGTCCTGCGCTGCGGATGGGTGGCGCTGTGCATCATGGCCATCCTGTCCTGCCTCGGGCTGGAATTGCCGGGCGGCATTGCGCCATGGCCCGGTTTTTCAGGTGACATGCATGATGTTGCCCTGCTGGTGCCGCTGGGCATTGTCGGGGTGGCGGCGTCCGGCGCGCGCGGTGCCGCGGTCTGCGCGGGGGCGGCACTTGCCGTGATCGGCGGGCCGCCCCTGTCCTGCGTGGGGGCGGGATGGATCCTGATCGCACGCAGGGATTGTCCGCACGATGATATGGCGCGGCAGGCGCCGGACCTGATTGCCCTGCTGCTCATGGCGGCGGTGCTTCTGTTTCCGCGTCCGGCGGGCTGGCTGCTGCCCGGACTGTGCTGGGTTGCCACGCGGGGGCTGCTGGGCCTGTCCTTTTCGCTGCGCGTGTCGCCGCGTGGCCTGCGTCCCTTCCATATGGCGGATATTGCCGCGATGGTCGCGGCCATGGCGCTGTGGCGGCATTTGCCTGCTGGCGGCATGGTGGGGGACATGCGGTGGGGTGGCGTGCTGATCGTTGCCGGCTGCCTGCTGTACATGACGGCTTCGTGGCGGGCGCTGTGTGCGGGGGACGGGCGCAGGGTCATGACGGGACTGATGGGGGGCACGGGGGCGCTGGTGATCGTGCTGGCGGGGCTGGGGCTGCTGGCCCGTGCCGATGACCTGCCCGCCATGGCCGTCTGCGCCAGCCGTACGTTCATGCTGGTGGCTGGCATGCTGCTGACATGGATGTTCGTGGCGCGTGCGATGGATGTGATGGAACGCGAGGCCGGTGCCCTGATATTGACCCGTCTGGGTGGTCTGGGTGTGCTGATGCCGCGCCTGTCGGCCCTGTTTTCCATCGGGCTGCTGGCGGAAAGCGGACTGCCGCCGCTTCTGGGTTTTTCCATAATCTGGATGCTGCTGCGCCTGCTGGCGGCCATGCCGCGTGGCGGGGGGCTGGGCGGGGATCTGCCGTTGCTGCTCGCACTGCTGGCGCTGGGGATCGGGTGGGCGGTGCGCATGCTGGCGCTTGTGCGCATCGTGGCGGTCATGCTGTGCGGCAGGCCACGCACGCCGCGCGGGGCAGGTGCTGCTGATCCGTCGGGGCGGGACATGGCGGCCATCGTGCTGGCGGCGCTGCCGGTGCTGTGCGTGTCCGTCTGGCCGGGATACTGGCTGGGGCTTCTGGCGGGCGCAGGGACGGCAGGGGCCGTGGACAATGTCGCGCTGGCGTCGCCCGACGGGGCGGCGGTGCTGCACCCCGCGCGGCTGTGCCTGCTGGTGGCTGTGGTGGGGGGTGTGGTCATGGTGGTGCGGCGCATGGCCTGTCCCACGCCCGCCCGTCAGGTCGCGGGGTGGCAGCAGGGTGCGCCCCCCGTGCCGCCGTGGATGGTCTTTGGCGACCCGCTGACGCAGGTTGGGCCGGGTAATCCCGTGCGTATGCTGCTGGATATGGTGGGAACGGTCGTGGTGCGCAGGCGGCTCATGCGCGATTACGTGCGCCTGCGGCGGCGTGGCGCGCGGGTATGGCCCCTGCTGGCGCAATATGTGGGCGACATGCGCCAGGGTGGCATGACGGTGTCCGCGCAGGTGATGATGGTCATGGCGTGCGTGGCGGCACTCATATTCATTGCATGGCATGGATAGCGGCATGATGACGTCATTCATGCTGGCCGCGCGGATGCAGGCCCTCCTGCTTGCGGGCTGTCATATGGCGCTGGTCCTGCTGGGTGCGCCGGTATGGATCGGCCTGCTGCGCTGGATGGCGGCGGTGATGGAAGGGGAACGCCGCCTGCCGGACCCGACCGCGCACTGGCGCGTGCTGCTGCATGCATGGCGGCAGGTGGGCGTGCGGTCGGCTGCGGGCGCGCAGGTGACGGCGGTTGCCCCATGGCTGGCGCTGGCGGCGGGCATGGGGGCGACGCTCCTGGTGCCGTCCTTTTCCATCGGCATGCCTGGGGGGGACCTGTCGGATGTGCTGATTATCGGCGGATTGCTGGAAATCGCCTTTCTTGCGCTGGTGGTGGCGGCCCTTGCGCCGGGACTGGCGCGACCGGGGCATGCGGGGCTGCGGGCCGTGGCGGGGGGGATCATGATCCAGCCGGTCATGCTGCTGGCCTGCACGGTGCTGGGCATGTGCCTGCCTGACGGCACGCTGGCGGGACTGGTGCGGCAGGCGCATGTTGCGGACATGAACCTTGTGCGCGTGCCGCTGGCGCTGGTTGCCGGTGCGCTGGTGCTGGGGGCGGTCGGGGAAGGGGACGGAACGACATCAAGGCTGTTTTCGGCCATGCTGGAGGACCTTGCCGGCCCCGATCGCGCCGTGGCCCAGTATGCGCGCGACCTGCTGGCGGTAGTGTGGATGATGCTGGCGCGTGACCTGATCTGGCCTGAAGGAATTGCGGAGCCCGACATCCTGCCCCGTTCGGGGGTGCTGGTGCCCATGCTGGTGGCGGTCGCGCTGTGGGTGGCGCATATGCTGCTGGCCTGCGGGTGTGTTGCGGCGATACGGGTTTTCGTGGTGTCGGGGCAGCGGCATGCGGGCTGGCGGGGCGGTCTTGCGCTGTTATGCGCCATCATGGCCGGGGTGCTGCTGTTTGCCGGGCGGGGGATGGGCTGAGCATGCTTGTACTGCTTTTGGGGGTGCTGGTCATTCTCTCGCTCTCGACGTCGGGGGAGCGGGGCGGCGGTCCGGTCTGGCATGCGGCATGCACGGCGGCATGCGTGTGCCTGTCGCGCTGGGTGCAGGGGCGGGTCGGGCTGGCCTGCGTCATGACCGTGGGGCTTGCAGCCCTGTTCGGGCTGCTGGGCGTGCAGATGCTGCATATTCCCGCGGCCCGGCGCGAACGTAGCGGCCTGCGGCTTGCCGGTGGTCTGGCCTGTGTCGCGGTGCTGACACAGGTCATCATGCAGGGATCGCAGGACGGCATGACGGCGCGCCTTATGGGCATGACGGGTCTGGCCGCCATCCTGTGTGGCGTATGGAGCGCGTGTATCGCGCGCGGCCCGGTCGCGTTGTGCGCGGGGCTGGCCTGTGGGCTGGACGGTGTCATGCTGCTGGCGGCACGCACGGATGACCTGCTGGTCATGGGGGAGGTGATTGTCGCGGCGATCGGGCTGAATGTCCTGCTGGCCGCGGCGCCGCGCGTGCATGGACGGGGGGAATGATGTCGCTTGCCCTTTATGCCAGCCTGCTGGGTGGCTGGCTGGCGCTGGCATTGACCGCCCTGCTGGCGACCGGGGCGACACAGGCGTTGCGCGTGCTTCTGGCGGTGCTGTTTCTGGTGCTGTGCGGCGTGGCTGGTGGTCTGTCGGGCGATGTGGCGGGGTGCATGATGGAAACGGCGCCCGCGGTGGCATTATGCGTGTGGGTTTTCGGGGCGCGGCACGAACCGGGCAACGCATCGCGCGGGGCGGCCGTGCTGCCTTTTTTCCTGTCGGGCATTGCCGCCCTTGCCATCGCTTTCGGGCGGTGTGACCTGCTTGGGCTGTTTCTGGGCTGCGGGCTTGTGGCCCGTCTGGCGCTGGCGATTGGCCCGCGGGGGCTGGAACAGGACGGCTGGCAGGTCCTGCGCATGGAACTGTGCGGGTTGCTGATGGCGCAGGGGGGCCTGTTCGTGTTGCAGGCGGGATGGGGGCACATGCAGGATCAGGCCGGGGCGATCCTGCTGGTGGGCGGGCTGCTGCTGGCCTGTGCCATCATGGGTCGGCCGGGGCAGGCCGGGCCGGGATGGAATATGGAAATTCTGGCCGTTCTGCCGGTCGTGGCGCGGGCGGGGGAGATGTGGCCGGTCCTGCTGCCTGTCCTGACCTTCATGGGATGTGTGTGCTTGTCATGGGTGGTCCTGTCACGTCGGGAACGCATCTCTGGCGGGGGGTACTGGGCTGGTTGGGCCGTGCTGGCTGCGGGCCTGCCGGATGGCGGCATGGGGGGGCTGCCACTGGCTGCCTGCCTGCTGGTCATGGCCTGCATGCCGTTATCGGATGCTCTGCCGGAGGGATACATGACGTGGCCGCCCTTCCTCCCCGGCATGGCGGCGGGGCTCGTGCTGGTCGGGGAAATGGGCACCATGGCCCCCGTGGCGTTTGCAGCCGGTGCCAGCCTGTGGCCGGTGCTGGCGGCGCGTGGTCGGGCAGGCCATGGCGGGCTGCCATGGGTACAGGCGACGTTATTACTGGTGATCGGGTGCATGGTGCTTGCCACTGTTGCGTACCGGGTGGGGAGGGGATCATGACTGCGCAGGTGCCGGACCTGATCCGCAGCGGGACGCCCTCGGCCTGTGCCGGGCGTTTCGTGCTGGACGGTGGGACGTGGCGCGACATGGTGGAAAACCTGCGCCATTCCACCCTGCCGCTGCTGGGGCTTTGGTCCGATGGGGGGCAGGTACATGCCCTGTTCATGGAGGGGACACGTCCCCTGCTGGCCAGTGTCGCGGTCATGGACGGGCGCTACTTTGCCCTGTCCCCCGTACGGGCCGGGGCGGCGGCTTATGAACGCATCACGCAGGACCTGTGGGGAATCGAGGGCATGGGGGCGACAGACAGCGCCCCATGGCTGGATCAGGGGCGGTGGCCGGTAACATGGCCCCTGCATGACCGGCCACCGCCCGCGCCTGCACCACCCGAAGGCGTGGAATTCACCGATGATGCCGCCATGGTGCAGGCCGGGGGCACCGTTGTGGGGTATGGCCCGGCGGAGGGGGATTTCCAGTCTCCCTTCCACCTGCGTCTGGGCCTGCCGGGGGAACGGATCATGCAGGTCCGCACCCGTATGGGTTACGCCCATCGTGGCCTGTGCGCGCGCATGCGTGGTGCCACGGTGGCGCAGGCAGCCCGACTGGTCGCCCGGATCGATGCAACGGCTACGGTGGCCCATCAGGTGGCCTTTGCCCGCGCACTGGGGGCCGCGGCGGAACATGCTGGCGCGGATATGGATGATGCGGCCATGTTCGTAAGCGAACTGGAACGCATCGCGATCCATCTGGACACGCTGGCCACGGCGGCGGAACTGCTGGCCGATGGACGTTTTGCCATTCTGGCCGCAACCCTGCTGGAGCGTGTGCGGCAGGCCTGCCGGGAGGGCTGTGGCAGTCGCCTGCTGTTTGACGTGCTGCCGCCTGCGGGCGACGCGGGACGGACCGTATCCATTCCCATGGAGGTCCTGACGGAACTGCGGACGGGCTGCGCCACGTTGCGCCACCTGTTCTGGCGGCCGCGTGGCATGGCCATGCAGGCGCGCGGGCGGGGTATCGTGCCGGCGGATGTCGCCCGCAGGTGGGGCATTGCGGGCTGTGTGGGCCGGGCGTCTGGCGTTGAAGGCGACCTGCGGCCGTATGTGTCACGGTCCGCAGGGCGGGAGGGCACGGGGGGCGATGTGGCTGACCGTCTGGCCATGCGCCTGCATGAGGTGGAAATGGCCGTTGACATCCTGTCCACGTTCGATGGCGCGGCCGTCAGCATGCCCGCCGGATATGACGTGCATGGGTCAGGAGAAGGTATGGGCTGCGTGGAAGGCCCCACCGGGCCTGTCTGGCACTGGGTCAGGTTGGCGCATGGCCGTGTGGCGGCATGGTGGTGTGGTGACGCGTCCCTGCTACTGTTTCAGGCGCTGCCCGGCATATTGTCCGGCGCGGTGTATGAGGACGTGCCGCTGATCCTGACATCGCTTGGCCTGTCGGCTGCGGGCGCGGATCTGTAGGGTGGGGCCATGGCGTATCTGAACCTGTTCTGGCCGGAGGGTGCCGTGCTGCCGCGCATGGTGCCGCTGGATATCTTTCACATGGAAACCGGGGGCTGCGCGGGCTGTGCGATTGAACTGCGCAGCCTGTCGCGCGCCCTGGTGGAAGGGCATTCCGATATCCGTTTTGTCTCCACGCCGCGACAGGCGGGGCTGCTGCTGGTAACGGGCAGCCTGACGGTGGATATGGCCCCGGTTGTCGAACTGGCATGGCAGGCCATGCCGGGCACGCGCCTGCTGGCCGCGGTGGGGGACTGCGCGGTGGATGGGGGAATATTTGCGCCCGGTTATGCGGTTCTGGGCGGGGTGGGCGGCCGTGCGCGCGCCAGCCTGCTGCTGCCCGGATGCCCGCCATCGCCCGCGGAAGTCCTTGATGCCCTGATCCGCTGGCGCACGCAGGGCGAAGGGGAGGCGACCTGACGGAAGGGACCAGGCAGGGTGTTCAGGTCGAAGGGACGGTTGCGGGCGGGTCGTCGCTTTCCTGCAATGCCTCGGCTTCGCGGCGCAGGCGGTGGAAGCTCCGCCTGCTCATGGGAAGCAGCAGGATGTAGATGATCCCCGCCGCCGCCAGCGCGCCCCACGGTTCGGCCACCAGAACGGCGGCATAGGCCCCCGTGCCCAGCATGGTGGGGAGGATCATGGGCGAGGGGACCTTGAAGTTCTTGAACGACCAGACCGGCAGGGTCGACACCAGCAGGAAGGCCGTGCCGCTGAGCGTCAGCGCGGGCAGGAGCGGGGCGCGCGTCAGTTCATACAGCCAGTCACAGTGCAGGTGCTGCGCTTCCAGCCCGAGAAAGAGCGGAAACAGCGCCAGCCCCGCGCCCGCCGGGGCGGGAACGCCGGTGAAGAAGTTGCTGGCGTATTTGGGCTGGTTGGCGTCGTCATCCAGGCTGGCATTAAAGCGCGCCAAGCGCAGCGCCATGCAGACCGTGAACATGATGCACGGGATGTAGCCAAACCGCCCGCCTTCATGCAGTGCCCACAGGTACAGGACAAAGGCGGGGGCTACGCCAAAGCACAGGAAATCCGACAGGCTGTCGAATTCCGCGCCAAAGCGGCTGGTGCCGCGTAGCAGGCGTGCGATTCGTCCGTCCAGCCCATCAATGCAGGCGGCGATCAGCAGCGCGGTCGCAGCACTGCCAAAGCGTCCTTCCAGCCCGAATCGCATGCCCGTCAGGCCCGCGCACAGGCCCAGCATGGTCATGAGGTTTGGGATCATCCGGTTGAACGACAGGCCCCGCACGCGGGGGCGCTGGCGTTTTTTCAACCGTCGGATACGGCGTGTCGGCGGGGTGGTCATGCCCGCTTAAAGCCGCGCCATCACGGTTTCGCCGCCAATCATGGTCTGGCCGACTTCCACCAGTGGCGTGACATCGGGCGGCAGGTACAGGTCGGTGCGCGAGCCGAAGCGGATCAGCCCGAAGCGTTCGCCGGTTTCGTACTGCATGCCTTCTTCCGCATCGCACAGGATACGGCGTGCGATCAGCCCCGCAATCTGGACCACGGCAACCTGGCGGCCATCCTTCAGCGTCACGCGCAGCGCATTGCGCTCGTTCAGTTCGGATGCCTTGTCCAGGCTGGCGTTCAGGAACTGCCCGGCATGGTAGGCGATTTTCGTCACGGTGCCCGCGACCGGCATGCGGTTCACATGCACGTCCAGAACAGACAGGAAGGTGGCGATACGCCAGACCGGCACATCCCCCATGTCCAGTTCCGGCGGCGGGGCCACTTTCTCGATCGAGACGACATGCCCGTCCGCCGGGGCAACCGCCACGTTCGGCTCGGCCGGGGTGACGCGTTCGGGGTCACGGAAGAAATACAGGCAGAAGCCGAAGAACAGGCCACTGGCTGTACCAAGCCATCTGGTCACCCGGAACGGCAGCAGCCGACCGATGATGGCCCCGGCCCCCGATGCAAGGAGAAAGGGGCGCGCGGCCGGGTGCGGCGGTGCAATGACAAGCTTGAGGGATTGAATCAGCGACATGGGATAATGTTCATGAAGATTTCAGTAAAAATGGTCAAGTATTCTGCATGTCCCGTGGTTGCCGACGGGATGTCGCATTGCGTGAAAAGATTCGTGCCGGCCGCAGGCGCAGCCCCGCGGGCACCAGTGTCGCGGGACGGGTGGGCACGGCGGCGTAAATGTCCTTGACCGCCTCGATCATGCAGATACCGCCCAGACGGGGGAACAGGTTGCGCCCCGTCCATTCCACCACGCCCAGAGGGGCAGCCGGGCATGGCCCCGCGGGTGGGGCGTACAGCGCATCTTCATGGCGTTCCGCCCGGAAACAGGCATCGGCCAGCCAGCGGCTGATCTGTCGGCGCGAAAACGGCGTGCCCTGCCCGAAGGGGGAATTGTCGGCATGCGCCCACAGTCCCGCCCGGTTGGGCACGACCAGCAGCAGTCGCCCGTCATCCTTCAGGACCTTCCAGACCTGTCGCAGCAGGCTGTTCTTGTCCTCGCTGACCTCCAGCGCATGGATCATCACGATCCGGTCGAACTGCAGGTCATCGAATGGCAGGTGCGTGCCATTTACGATACAGTCGCGTCCCTGCCATGGCTGTGCGTCACGGGTAACGTGGGTATCCAGCCGCGCGGACACGCACGGCCTGTCGGGCCGGTCCCATAATGGTAGGAAGGGGTGCGCGTACCCAAGGCCAAGCGTGTGCCCCGACGTGCCGTCGGGCCAGATGGCGGCCATGCGCTGGCACAGCAGGCGCGCGGCCACCTGGCCCCGGCGAGTGGCATAGAAGCTGGCGGCGGTGTGCATGTTCGCTGGCATTGGTACACACTAGCACACCCCATCGCCCCGGCCATCACGTCATGCCGGATGGTCGGGCCCATGCAATGGAAATGTCGAGGACAGTCATGACACAGAAGCTTGCCATAAAGCCGATTCCCATCCTGTCGGACAATTACGCCTGGTTCGTGCATGATGTGGCGACGGGGGCCGCCGCCATGGTCGATCCGGCGCAGGAAGCCCCGCTGATCCACGCAATCGATGCGGCGGGAGGCAGGTTGGACCTGATTTTCCTGACCCATCACCATACCGACCATATCGCGGCGGCCGATGCCCTGCGCCAGCGATATGGTGCGAAAATCGTGGGCCCCTTAGCCGAGGCCGCCCGTCTGCCGCGCCTTGATGTCGCGGTGCGCGATGGGGATGTCGTGGCGCTGGGACATACCCGTGCGGAGGTACTGGCAACACCGGGGCATACAGCGGGTGAGGTCTCGTATTATTTCCCCGACGGACCGGCCCTGTTCTGTGGTGATACGCTGTTCAGCATGGGGTGTGGACGCCTGTTCGAGGGCACGCCCGCCGAGATGTACGCCAGCCTGGCCCGCATCAGGGCCCTGCCGGATGACACGCTGATATGCTGTGGGCATGAATATACCCAGTCGAATGCGCGTTTTGCCCTGCATGTCGATCCGGACAATGCCGCGCTGAAGGTACGCGCGGCACAGGTGGCGGATTTGCGGCGCAGGGGCCTGCCCACGCTGCCGGTTCCGCTGTCGGTGGAACGCCAGACCAATCCCTTCCTGCGCGCGGCGGATGCCACGGCCCTTGGCCTGCTGCGAAAGGAAAAAGACAGTTTCTGACAGGGCACGTGAGTGCAATTGATTGATAAAGATAACAGAAGGCCCCGGGTGGCGCTTTTTTGAAAAAGCGTCACCAGACCTTTCTTATGGGTGTCCGAATGTTCTGCGGACACTTTCTGGTGGCGTTCTGTCACCGCTGGCATGGCAGTATTGTTTTTCCCACCTGGAAACATGATTAATGATCCGACGCATGGCGGGAAACCGTATTATGACATAATGCAGGGATCTGGGGGTCAGGGCGGGAAGGACTGATTATCGCCCCGCGGGGATGGGGCATGGGTGCCCTGCCAGAACCGGGCATGTGGGCCCGGAACACTTCATTGACTGGCCTGCATGCGCGGTGCATGGCCGGTGCAGTCGTCATCTGTTGGGCGGCGACATGGCCCATCGGGGTAACGTGCCCCTGATCCATGCGAAAGGTAAGGCATTTGTCGGTCTCTTCTGTCCCGGTGATCATCAAGAAATATGCCAATCGGCGGCTGTACGATACCGATCTGTCGGCCTACATCACGCTTGAAAACCTTATGGATATGGTCAAGCAGGACCGGGCCTTCGTCATTCTGGATGCCCGCACGGGCGATGACATAACCCGTGGCGTGCTGGCGCAGGTCATGCTGGAAGAGGAAACCCGCGGCCGTGCCATGCTGCCGGTAGCCTTCCTGCGGCAGCTTATCCGTTGTTATGGTGACAGCATGCAGGGCGAGGTATCGGATTACCTGGAACGCATGATGACCGAATTCATGGATCGTTCGCCGGGCGGCGTGACGCCCGACGGGCTGGATGGGCTGGGACAGGAAAATGCCGCCGTGGTGCGGCAGGCCATGTCCCTGTTCACATCCCTGTATGCCGTGGAGCGGACAGGCAACCGGACGGTGGAAAACCTGCTGCAGGAAATCATGGATTTGCGCCAGCAGGTGGCTGCATTACAGGCCCGTCTGGATGATGAAGGGCGGGACGGCACCCCGGGCACATAGGTTGCAACGGCGCGCCTTATCCCCGTCCTGATGATCGGCATCCATCCGGTTGTTCTTTCGATCGTGGGCCGTTGCCGGGCCCTGCCCCTGAAATCGAAAGCCGGTTTGAGTGTGGTATTTTCCAAAAAGCTTCAGCGAATGCCGTCCTTTTGGAAAAAAGATGGCACCGGCCTATTCTGAAGTTCCCTTCTGGGGCTCCCGTAATGCGGGAACCGGCAGGCCATGGGTTGCGCACAGGTTCTGCCATGCCTGAGCGATGGCAGGCAGCAGTTGCGCGCGGCGTAGCCCTGCGGGCAGGGGCGCGCCCACGACAATGTGGATCGTGCCCGGACGTTTCATCAGGCTGCCGGGTTTCCAGTACAGGCCCGCATCGGTTGCCACGGGAATGACCGGCAGGCCGGTATGGGTCGATAGCGCGGCAATGCCCGGTTGCAGGCTGATGGGCGCGCCCGGTGCAGTGCGCGTGCCTTCGGGAAAGATGATGATCTGGCGCCGGTCGGCCACCGCGTCATCCGTTGCGGCCAGCAGGGCACGCAGGGCCTTTGCCTTGCCATCCCGGTCCACCGGGATCATGCCGCTCAGCCGTAGCATGGGGCCGACCAGCGGTATGCGTTCAAGTTCGCGTTTCATGACATAGGTCGGGCGGGGTACCAGGTTCATCCAGACCAGCGTATCGAATTCCGACTGGTGCTGGCACGCCAGCAGGCACGGCCCCGGCGGCAGGTGCTCCATGCCGCTGATCTGTATGCTGATCCCGCAGATACGCTGCAGCCCGCGCAGGGTCAGTCCAGTCCATACCTTCGCATAGGCCAGCGCGCGGCCCGGTGCGAACAGGCGGATGGGAAAGGCCAGAATTCCCATCACGATGGTCAGCAGCAGGAAATACAGGTTGAAGGCAAGCGCGCGCAGCAATGTCATCACGAACGGGTCCGGCAGTGTGGGATTGGCTTTTCCTAACACCAGAAAACTAAGGTGAGGACAAGCGGCACGTCGATGTTCAGCCCATGACCGGGGGGGCGCCGGGCCGGGTGTCAGCGTGGTTGATCAGGCCGTGCAGCGGGCGCGTCAGGCGCGCGACATTCAGGCAGGCCAGCAGCCACTTGTCATATTCCGTCACCATAAGCCGCATGGTGGCGGGATGCAGCAGGTGGCGCAACGCGGGGGAACGGATCGGGTATCCATACAGCTGCACATCGGGCACCGTGCGCGAGATTTCCAGCATGGCGCGGCGGATGTGATAGCCCGCCGTCACCACGACCAGGCTGCGGATATGGTAAGCGCGCACCCACTCCGCCGTTTCGTCTGCGTTGCCCAGCGTGGATGTGGCGCTGTGGCCCAGCGTCGTATGCGTCCACAGGGTCAGGGGTACGGGCCGGGACTGATGGCGCAGGAAATCCCCCAGCGTGGCATGCAGGTCCACGCCCGAAATCAGCAGCCGGTCGGCATCCCCCTGTGCCAGCAGGTGCAGGGATTCGTCGATCCTTCCCTGTCCCCCTGTCAATGCCACGATCCCGTCTACATGTGGCGGCCGCGTGGGCGCGCGCATGGCGTCATGAATAAACCACGCCAGTCCACCCAGCCATGCCAGCAGCGCCGCCAGCATGCCCGCGGCCGTCAGCCATCGGTACAGCGACGGGCGTGCCCGGTTCGTGGGCGGCGTGGGGGTCATGGCAGGCGGCGCAACCATGCCCGCACGGTCAGTTGCGTGGTAACCCAGCCCGTGATCCCGGCGGCGGGCGGCAGCGCCAGCAGCATCCATAACAGCGCGTGCGGCACGATGTCCGCCCACGCACGGGGATTGCGCCAGTCCATGGGGGCTACGGCCTGCGCATCGGTCATGGCGGAAAAGGGGGCAGCCAGGTGTGACATGGCCAGCAGCATGGGCAGGGCCGCGATACTGCCCCCCAGCCCCCCAACCAGCGCCAGCAGCCCCACGCGCGATGCAAAGCGCCCGGCAATATAGCTGTCCATCGCACCCAGCGAGTGGATCAGCGCAATGGCCTGTCGCCGGGTCTGCAGGCCCGCCCGCGTTGCGGCCATGACTACGCATACCGCCACCGTCATGACAATCAGCACGGCCAGTAGCGCGCAGGCCTGCAGGCTGGCGGCCAGTGCGGCCAGCCGGTCGCTCCAGACACTGTCATGTTCCACCAGCACCCCCGGCGCGACGGCTTCAAGCCGGGGCAGGAGGGGGGGCATCGGATCCTGCCCTGGCACAGTATGCACCTCGATCACGGCGGGTAGCGGCAGGGATGAATCCCCGGTCCGTTCGATCCATGGGGCCAGCAGGGCGCGCAGTTCCGCATCGCTCAGCCTGTGCGCCGTGGCGACGCCGGGGGCATGGGCCACAATGTCCTGCACCGCCGCGATACGTGTGCCCGAACCGGCTGCCGGGTCATCGGGGCCGGGCACCTGCACGGTCGTGACGGCACCCGCGCCATGGGTCCAGCGCTGCGACAGGCCGTGCGCCGCGATCCCCCCCGCCAGCGCGAGTGCCGCAAGAAAGGACATGGCCGCGACAAGGAAGGGCAGGAACTGCCCCGGCAGTGCCTGATGCAGGGCCAGCCCGTCATGGTAACGCCT
Organism: Komagataeibacter oboediens; assembly: GCF_018491655.1. Classification (NCBI taxonomy): domain Bacteria; kingdom Pseudomonadati; phylum Pseudomonadota; class Alphaproteobacteria; order Acetobacterales; family Acetobacteraceae; genus Komagataeibacter; species Komagataeibacter oboediens. Next base: position 69,144 of record NZ_JABLUU010000004.1, read on the forward strand.
GCGGGCCATCAGCGGTAATCCCGCACCAGATGGCCATGCGCCAGTTCAATGGCGGGGGCTGGGTATTTTTCCACGATGGCGTCGTTATGGGTGGCCACCACAATGGTCGTGCCCAGTTCCGCCAGCCGGTGGAACATGGCCATGAGACGCCCTGCCTGCCGTTCATCCAGTGCGTTGGTCGGTTCATCCGCCAGCAGCAGGGCAGGGCGGTAGATGACCGCGCGCGCGATCGCGACCCGCTGCTGTTCGCCCCCCGACAGTTGCAGCGGACGCGCGTCCAGACGGTTTTCCAGTCCGACCCATTTCATGATGGCGTGGACCTCATGGGCGATCTCGTCCTCCGCGCGGTGCTGCAGGCGCAGCGGGAGGGCGACATTGTCAAATACGCTCAGGTCCGGCAGCAGCCGGAAATCCTGCCATACCGTCCCGATGCGCCGGCGCAGGCGGGCAAGGTTGCTGCGCCGTGCCTGCATGACCGGCACGCCCAGTATTTCCACCATGCCGGCGCTGGCCTGCACCTCCAGCGACAGGATGGACAGCAGTGATGACTTGCCCGCGCCCGACGGGCCAAGCAGCCAGCGGAATTCGCCCTGCGCCACATCAAGGCTGATATGCGACAGGGCAGCCACCCCGGCGCGATTGCCGCCATAGGCGTAGCTGACATCATGCAGGCGGAACATGCGGGCGGACCTTTCGGTCTTTACATGGTGCGTGCGGCGATGGTGGACAGCGTCGCGCACAGCGCCGCCGCAGCCATGAGCAGCAGCCCGTCAAACACCAGCGAGGACGGGGTCAGCAGGTGCGACCCCACCTCCAGATGGTCGGGAATGGAATGGGCGACATGCGCGATCATGTCCCGCGTCTGCGGATCGTTGCCCGCGGCGCCGTTGACGATCCCGATGACGTGGGGCAGCGCGCTCCACCCGATGCCCAGGATCAGCACCAGCGGGGCGACCAGTTCGGATACCTGCTGCACCAGATAGAACAGGAAGTAGAACACCGACCAGACCGCCACCCGCACGATGCGCGGCACGTTCACCCCACCCATGGTGGCGCCGGACACCGGCATGCGGTCCTGCTGCTGGTTGGAAAAGTGACTGTCCATTAAAACAAGACTCCGCTCATGGGGGCCGTTTCCCCGGATTGTTGGAAACGCATTCCAGACCGAGGTAGCGATGGCTTGTATTAAATGCAAACTTCTGCCTTGTGCATATGGGAAACAGCAGGTCGCGCCATCGCAATGGATCACGCCACGTCACAGCACGATAACGGATATGGATCGGGTCGGGTCATGCGGCCCTCCGTCATGATCTTCCGTGTGGGCACGCGGCAGTACGGTCTGCCTGCCGGGCTTGTGGTCAGGGAATGCATGCCCGTGCCCGAACTCATGCCGGTGGCCGTTGCGCTGCCGCATGTATCGGGCTGGTTCCGGCTGGGGGCGGCCATGGTGGTGGTGATCGACCTTGGGGTGCTGCTGGGTGTCCGCGCGCAGGCGGTGCGCCAGCCGGTGGATCTGCTGTACTGTCCGCTGCTGTTGTGCAACCTGCCCGGCGGGGGGAGCGTGGCCCTGCTGGTGGATGCGGTGTGCGAGGTCGCGCAGCCCGTCCCCCCTTTATCCGCCATGCCCGACGGTGACGCGGCGCAGGCCGGGGAGCCGGGCCGGGAACTGGAACTTGCGGATGGTGGCATTGCATTCATGCTGCGCATGACCGACATCATCAATGATGATGAACGCATGCGGCTGGACAATCTGATGGAACGTACCCGTGCGCGCGCCGCCCTGTGGGCCGGACTGGACGCCCCCGATCCCCCGATGGCGGCGGGTGATGAAGGGGAACGTCATTCATGATGGGACCTGTCGCCTTTCCGCCCGCCGGCCTGCGGCGGCTGCTCAATGCCGTGACCCGGCGCACGGGGCTGCATTATTACGTGGACAAGGCCGATCTTCTGGAACAGGTGGTGGGCGCACGCATGGCGCTGCATGGCTGCCGGACATGCCATGACTATCTTGCCCTGCTGTCCGACGGCGCGCGGGGCGACAGGGAATGGCGGGAACTGGAATCCGCCATTACCATAGGCGAGACGTTTTTCTTCCGGTATGCCGAGCAGTTCGCCGCCCTTGAACGGACCATTGTGCCGCAGCTGATACACCGGGCGGCGGCCACGCGGCACCTGCGGGTGTGGAGCATTGGCTGTTCCAACGGGGCGGAACCCTATTCCATCGCCATCCTGCTGACCCGCCTGCTTGAGGAGGCGGGCCAGAATGCTGCAGACTGGCATGTCGAAATCCTGGGCACGGATATCAGCACCCGCGCGCTGGAACAGGCCCGGCTGGCGGAATTCAGCGCATGGACCTTGCGCGACATCGTCCCGGCACAGCGGGCGGCCTGGTTTACCCCGGTCAGTCCCCGTATCTGGCGGCTGCATGAATGCTATCGCCGCATGGTCCACTTCCGGTACAGCAACGTGCTGGACCTGCTGCGGCCCGATGGCGGGCCTGCGGGACCATTCGACCTGATCCTGTGCCGCAACGTGCTGATCTATTTCGCGCAGGCACAGGCACAGGCGCTGGTGCGCGCCATGGCGTCGCGGCTTTCGCCCGAAGGCTGGATCCTGCTGGGGCATTCGGAACCGGTGTCCAACTTCGCACCCTGCCTTGAAACCGTGCGCCTGCCGGGCACGCTCGCGTTCCGCGCACCGGCTTCGGGCGGGGGACGACAGGACGCGTGCGCCGGGGTGCCCGTACTGCCGCGGCGCAGGCCGGTCGCGCGCGCCCTTGTGCCCGTGCCAGCCGGGAACAGCGCATCCGTTGCTGCGGAAATCCGCCGTGTTGCAGATGGGGGGCAGGTCGCTCGTGCCATGCGGATGTGCCGTGACCATCTGGCGCGTTACCCCATGGATACCCGCATCCATTTCCTGTCCGCCGTACTGGCATGGGGCGAAGGCTGCCTGCTGCAGGCCGAGGAATCGTTCCGAAGGGTCATCTATCTGGCCCGCGACCACGTCATGGCGCGCTGCTACCTTGCCCGCCTGCTGGAAGATGCGGGCGGATGGGTGGAGGCAAACCGCATGCGCCAGCAGATGATCGACCTCGTCCGTCGCTGCCCGCCCGATATGGTCCTGCCCGACGGGGATGGCATGACGGCAGGCGGCCTGCTGCGCCTTGCCCGGCAGGCTGCCGAGGGACCGGCACTGCGGCATGATGCGCAGGTGACATCCTGATGACGCATGCGGACATGACCCCACCCGCGGGCAGGGAGGCCTTCGCCCGGCGGGTCCTGCATGAACGTGCGCGCATCATGGCCGCGCGCGGGCAGGGGCAGGCGGATGGTACGGCGGGACGGCTGCTGGTCATGCTCGACCTCGCGGGACAGGCCTGCGGTGTGGACCTGCATGCCGTGCTGCGCGTGACCGACCCGGTCTGGAGCGACATGCCCCGCAGGCCCGACTGCCCGCCTGGCGTGCGCGGGGTGCATGGATACCAGGGCGACCTGTACACCGTGTTTGACCTGTCCATCCTGCTGGGTGGCGCGCCACTGGAACAGCCGGGGGTGATGCTGCTGCTGCGTTCGGTGTCCAGTATCCCGCTGGGGCGCATCGCGCTACTGGCCAGTGCGGCGTTGGGCACGGCGGAAATAGCGGGCACCCCCACGCCACTGACCCCTTCGGGTTTTCCCCAGGCCAGCCTGCCCGATGGGCGCAGCCTGACGGTCATTGATCCCGCGCGTCTGTTTTCTTCCCGTTATGTCGGAGTGTGAAGTACCGTGACAATCGCCAATCGCCTGCTGTTCGGCTTCATGGTCGGTGTCCTGCTGATGGTTTCGCTGGGCATTTACGCACTGGGACAGATACGGGAGGTGCGTGATGAAATGACGATCATCGTCACCCGCGACCTGTCGGTCTACCGTGAACTGACGCATATCCGCGCCAACGAAAACGACCTTGTCGCCCGCAGGCTTGCCATCCTTGCGCATTATTACGCGCATGATTTCGAAACCGCCCCCGCCGTGCTGGAAGACGCCATTGCCGGATGGGATGAAAAGGCGCGCGGGGCGGACAGCCTGCTGGCGGGCGTGCTGTCGCGCGCGGAAGAGGCCGGCAGGCTGGCGCGCAGCGATGACCAGCGCGAGATGTTCAATACCGTCGCCAGCCAGCTGCGTGATATTTCCACGCAGTTCCAGATGGATACGCACGGCGCCGCCATGCTGTTCCAGGCCATACGGGCGGGGAATGATGCGGGCGTGCGCGAACAGGCATCGCGTATCGACAGCCGCGAACAGTCGATCGACCTGCTGGTGGGGCGGGCTGCGTCCCTGCTGGACCATGGGGTGCAGGTGGCCGAAACGCAGGGGGCGGCATCGTATGATTACAGCCGCCGGTCGCTGGCCATCGGCATGGGGGGCGCGGTTGTCGTCGCACTGATCGTGACCTTCTGGACGCGACGGTCGATCATGGAACCGATTTCGTCCATCATGCATGTCATGGAACGCGTGGGGCAGGGCGACCTTGCCACCCGCGCCAAGGTCGGCGGGATGGGCGAGGACCGTGACGAGGTCGCCCGCCTTGCGGCCGGGCTGAACCGCATGATCGACGGCCTGCGTGAAATCGCGCGGCAGAGCGGGGAAGTCACGCAGAACCTTGACGCCGCCGTGGCCGAAATCCGCGCCTCCACCCAGCAGCAGGCAGCAAGCGTGGAAGAACAGTTCGCCGCAGTGCAGGAAACGGCTGCGACGGTGGATGAAATCACCCATTCCGGCGCCCAGATCAGCAAGCGCGCGAGAGAGGTCATTTCCTCGGCGGAGGTGATCGTCCACAGTTCCGCAAGCGGGCTGGAAGCGGTGGAAGAAACCGCCCGCGCCATGGCCCACACCCATGACGGGGCCGAAGCCGTGGCGTCGAACATCGTCGCCCTGTCCGAACGGACCGAGGCGATCAGCGAAATCATCGCCTCGGTCAATGACCTGTCCGAACGCTCCCACCTGCTGGCGCTGAATGCCGCGATCGAGGCGGCGGCAGCGGGTGAGCACGGGCGGTCGTTTGCCGTGGTCGCGGCGGAAATGAAGATCCTGGCCGACCAGTCGCGCGATGCGACGCAGAACGTGCGCGCCATACTGGGTGACATCCAGCGCGGCATCAACACTTCGGTCATGCTGACGGAGGAGGCGGTCAAGCGTGTTTCGGCGGGCAAGGAGCGGACCGACATCGCCTACCGCACCATCGAACGCATGACCGGCGGGATCGAGGAAGGGGTGCATGCCTTCCAGCAGATCGTGGCGTCCACCAACCAGCAGCAGATCGGCATCGAGCAGGTCATGACCGCGCTGCAGAGCATCCGTCAGGCCAGCCAGCAGACATCGGCGGGCACGCGCAACCTTGAGGTCTCGGCCAGCAACCTTGGCAAGCTGTCGAAACAGCTTCTGACCATTTCCGCGCGTTACCGGACCTGACGGCCGGGCCGTGGACAACCTTCGGGACGAACTTCTGGCGGTATTTGACGCGGAATACCGTGACCACCTGCGTGCAATCCGGGGCATCGTGGCCGTCGGCTGCCCCGATGCGCAGGGACTGGCGGAAATCTTCCGGCGCGTCCACTCGCTCAAGGGGGCGGCGCGCGCGGTCGAACTGCCAACGGTCGAAGGGGTGGCCCACACGCTGGAAAACCGCCTGTCGGCGCTGCTGGCGGCCCGTGCCCTGCCGGATGCGGCAGACCTGAAGGCCATTACCGACACGCTGGATGAGGTGGACCTGCTCATGACATCCGCCCCGGCGGATGGCGAGGTCCGCCCGGCAGATGAGGAAACGACGGCATCCGCTACCGCGACGGAAAACCCTGCCTATGTGCAGGTGCCCGTCGCGCGGCTCGATGCGCTGGCCTCGGCCGTGCATGATCTCATGTCCGTGGCCGAACGGCATGAACGGCTGTGGGCGCAGGTCATGGACCTGCTCGATGAATCGCGTGCGGTCATGCATGCCCCTGAACGCATGCGTGCCGACCCCGTGGCCGAATTCGCGCGGATGACGCGCAAGCTCATGACGGTGGGGCGTGAACGTGAACTCATGTCCGGGCAGATCGACCGCGCATTGCTGCGCCTGGGGGAGGAAGTCCACGCCGTCACCCTTGTACCTGCCGAAAGCGTGTTTGGATCCCTGGCCGCCATGGCCCGGCGCATCGCGCGCGAACATGGGGGACCGGATGCCGGGGTGGACGTGCACATGTATGGCATGGAGGTCCAGACCGAACGCCGGGTGATGCAGGCCCTGCGCGATCCGGTGGTCCACCTGGTGCGCAACGCCATCGTGCACGGGCATGAAACCCGTGCACAGCGGCTGAAGGAAGGCAAGTCGGAACGGCTGAACATCACTATTGCCGTCACCCTGACCGGCGTGCGGCTGCAGGTTGCGGTCAGTGATGACGGGCGTGGCCCCGACCTGCAGGCCATTGCCGCGCGGGCGGCAGGGCAGGGGCTGGTCCATGCCGATGCGCCGCTGGAGGCGCGGCAGTTGCTGGCGCGCGTGTTCGAACCGGGTTTTTCCACGCGTGGGCAGGCGGATACGCTGGCCGGGCGCGGGGTCGGGCTGTCGGTGGTGGCGGAGGCGGCGCGCGCCCTGCACGGCACCGTGCGCATGGAACAACGCCAGCCGGCGGGTACGACCGTGACCCTGACGGTGCCGGTGTCCCAGCGCCAGCGCACCGTGCTGCTGGTGGAAAACGCGGGGCAGGCGCTGGGTCTGCCCGGTCGGGTGATCCGTCACCTGCTGCGGGTGCGGCGTGACGGGATCAGGCTGCTCAATGGTGCGCCCTTTGCCGTGGTGCCGCACCGTTCCGACGGTACGCAGCCGGAACATGCGCACGGCGACGGACAGGCCGAGGATCTTGTGCCGCTTGTGCCGCTACGCGCCTTCGTCGGGGATGAAAACGCTCCGCTGCCCGTGCGTGACGGCGCGGTCAGCGTGGTGGTGATGGAGGTCGATGGCGTGCGCTGCGGCTTTGCGGTGGAACGCATGGTGGATGTGCGTACGCTGCTGGTATCGGATGCCACCGCCGTGGGGCTGGATAGTGAACTGGTGCCCGGCATTGCCTGGCAGCGCGAGGACCAGCCGGTCTTCATTCTCAGCCCCGACCGGCTGTTCGCGCGCTGGCGGCTGCGCGGCAATGGGGCGGGGGTATGCTTCAGTGACGTGGATGAAGCCGCCCCCGTGGTGGCCGTGCGCCATGCGCCGCTGGTCATGGTGGTGGACGATTCAATCACGACACGGACACTGCAGAAAACCATATTGCAGTCCCATGGTTACGATGTCTGCCTTGCGGTGGATGGGGAGGAGGCGCTGGCGATGCTCCAGCAGTCCTCGCGGCATGTGGATGTGGTGGTGACGGATGTCGAGATGCCGCGCATGGACGGGTTTGCGCTGCTGGCGGCCATGCGGGCCGATCCGCACCTGTCGGACATCCCCGTTGTCCTCATGACATCGCGCGATGATGGGGATGACGTGCGCCGGGGTATGGAAGGTGGTGCGCGTGCCTACCTGACCAAGCAGAAATTCGATCAGGGTGAACTGATCGATACCATAAAGGGGCTGTTGTGAACGATGTGACGCCCCTTGCGCCGCGCCGGGTGCTGATTGTGGAGGATTCGGCAGTCCTGCGGCACCTGCTGATGCGCGTGGTGGCGGGCGACCCGCGGCTGGAGCTGCTGGAAGCCGTGGAAACGGCGGAGGAGGCGCTGCGTCTTGTCCCCCGCCTGCGCCCGGATGTGATTTCCATGGATATCTGCCTGCCCGGCATGGACGGGCTGGAAGCCACGCGGCAGATCATGGCGCATTTTCCCACCCCCATCGTGATTGTCAGTGACACGGTCGGCGCGCAGGCGACGCAGGTGTCCATGAACGCGCTGCGTTCGGGCGCGCTGTCGGTGATCGAGAAGCCGCAGGGCCTGTCGGGTGAAGCCGGGGCTGCCGTGGCGCAGGGGATCGCGACACAGCTGTATATCATGAGCCAGGTGCCCGTGATCCGCCGCCGCCTGCTGCAGGCCGAGCCCTTCCGGCACAAGGGCATGTGGGCGCGCCCGCTTGATATCCGCCCACGCATCCTGGCACTTGCGGCCTCCACCGGGGGGCCGACGGCCTTCGCCCGCGTGCTGGGGGACCTGCCGGCGGATTTCGCGCTGCCGGTGGTGCTGGTGCAGCATATGGGGCAGCCCTTCATGGAAGGGTTCGCAGCGTGGCTGGACCAGCATGTCGCCCTGCCGGTCATGCTGGCGCAGCACGGCATGAAGCTGGAACGGGGCCGGGTGCTGGTGGCGCCGGGCAACCGGCACATGACCGTCGGCCCGCGCGGGGATGTGCTCCTGCATGATGACGCGCCGGTGCAGGGGCAGCGGCCATCGGCTGACGTGCTGTTTTCCTCCGTCGCAAGGGTGTTCGGCGCGGACAGTCTTGGCGTGCTGCTGACCGGCATGGGCGAGGACGGTGTAGACGGGCTGGGCCGTATCCGTGCCGCCGGCGGCTACACCATTGTGGAGGATCGCAGCACGGCGGTCATCCACGGCATGCCCGGCGCTGCCGAACGCGCGGGGGCTGCGTGCATAAGCCTGCCGATGCACGAGATCGCCCCGCATATCTTCCGGATCATGGCGGGTGGCCAGATCCCTTCCACAGGCCCCCTAGCAGGATAATGACACCCCGATGCCGCTGACTGATCGAGAGGACCATACCGATACCCTGCTGCTGGTGGAGGATTCGGACACGCAGGCCCTGCGTATCCGCCGCATGCTGGAAAGCCACGGTTTTCATGTTCACCGCGTGGCCAGCGGGGAGGATGCGCTCGATACCCTTGATGAACGGCTGCCGGGGCTGGTGATCGCCGATTATCACCTGCCGGGCATGAATGGCGGGCAGCTGGCGCGCCAGCTGCGCATGAACGCGGTGACGCGCACGATTCCCGTCCTGATCCTGACGGAGGGGATCGAGCCGGGGCTGGAACGCGAAGGACTGGAAAGCGGGGCGGATGCCTATATCCCCAAATCGTCCGATCCTGCGCTGATCGTCTTCCGTATCCGCGCGCTGCTGCGCGAACATGCGGCCCATGCCCCCTCGCTCCTGCCGCAGCGCGTGTTCCGCCGCGCGCGGATCATGGTCATCGCCCCCGAACCCGCCCACCGTCGCGCGGTGCCCGAACTGATCGACCAATTGCGGCGTGACGGGCATATCGTGACCCTGTGCCCCGATCCCGCCCGGCTGGAGCCGTCCCTGCTGCATGACCCCGACCATGTGCCCGACTGCGTGGTGATCGACCTGGCGTGCCGGGAGTTCGATGGGCTGGAGGTCTGCCGCAGGCTGGACGAATGGCGGCAGGAAGATCTGCTGTCGGGTAACGTGCCGCCGCGCATCCTGGGCGTGGATGGCGCCCCGCGTCCCGACGCGAAGGAGTTTTCGGCACGGGTGTTCGAGGCGGGGATAGACGACCTTGTCTCGCGCGATGTGGGGCCTGCGGCGCTGGCGCTGCGTATCCGCGTGCTGGTGCGCCGCAAGCTTCTGCAGGATGACGTGCGCCGGATCGAGGTCGAGCGGCAGGCACGTGAAATCGCGGTCAAGAGCGCGCGGGCGGAAGCGGCGGCCATTGCCTCGAAAGCGTCCCTGGCCGAGGCGCTGGAGCAGGCCAATCGCGAACTGGCCGATGCCAACCGCAAGCTGATCGAGACACAGGGCAAGCTGGTGCAGACGGCCAAGATGGCGTCACTGGGTGAACTGGTGGCGGGCATCGCACATGAAATCAACAATCCCTTGGCCTTCATCCTGGCGCACAAGGACACGGTGGCACGCGGGCTGGACCGCGTGATCGGCATGGAAGCCAATTGCGCCGATCCCGACCATGACAGCCGGGCCGCGATCCTGAACAAATGCCGCGACCGGGTGGGGTCCATGAACATGGGGTTGCGGCGCATCCAGAACCTTGTGCTGAATCTGCGCAAATTCTCGCGACTGGATGAAGGGTTGTTCCAGCTGATTGATGTGCCCGAGGCGCTGGAAACCGTCATGGCGCTGCTGACGCAGAAGCTGGGCAGCGGCATCATGGTCAGGCGCCGCTACGAAGCTCCGGACCGGCTGTACTGCCAGGCGGCGCTGCTCAATCAGGTCATCATGAATATTATCAGCAATGCGGCGGATGCAATTCTTGCCGCCCAGCCTGATGATATGTCTGTCCGTGGCGGGATCGCGGAAGGGGAAATCGAGATCCATACCTTCCTCTCCCATAATGGGGAGGGACAGGACAGTTATGTCTTTGTCATTACCGATAGCGGCCCCGGTATCGCGCCCGACGTGCAGGAGCGCATTTTCGAGCCGTTTTTCACCACCAAGCCGGTGGGGGCAGGAACCGGGCTGGGGCTTGCGATCGCCTACAGCGTGGTGCAGGCCCACCATGGCAGCCTGTCGGTTGGCCGTGCCCCACAGGGGGGCGCGCGTTTCACCATTTCCGTGCCCTGGAACGCCGGGCCGGCAGGTGAGGGCGGGCCATCCCCGTCTGTCCATCCTTCGTCCATCACGCGCGCCGAGTAAGCGTGCCATAACCTCCGCGCAGGGAGTTGCAGCCCAATGAATACCGTCCCCGCGACGCCACCGCGCCCTGTTGTCCTGCTGGTGGATGACGAAGCCGAGATCCTTGTGGCCCTTACGGACCTGCTGGAGGATACCTTTACCGTCCTGTCCACCACATCACCGACCGAGGCGCTGAATATCCTGTCGGCCCGCAACGATGTGGATGTGATCGTATCCGACCAGCGCATGCCCGAGATGGGGGGCGATGTCATGCTGGCGCGCGCGCGCGAACATAGCGACGCGCAGGCCATCCTGCTGACGGGATATGCCGATATCGGTGCTGTCGCGGCGGCGCTGAACCAGGGGCGTATTTCATTCTATTCCCACAAACCGTGGGATCCCGACGCCCTGCGCGCCATGATCGTGCAGGCTGCCGACTACCACAGGCTGGAACGCGAACTGCGCACCGAGCGCATGCTGCTGCACGGCCTGCTGGACAACCTGCGCTCGGGGCTGGGGTTCATGGACGCGCAGGGCCGCTTTATCCGTATCAACCAGCAGGCCGCGGATTTCTATGGCCGCAACATTGCGGACTGCCTTGGCCGCACGGAACAGGAACTGTGCGATGCGGACCTGCTGCCCCTGATCCGCGCGGCGCATGAACGGTTGCATGATGAAGGGCGCGACGAGGAAGTTGTCGAACTGCCTGCCCATATCCGTGGCGGCGTGCAGGGGCGGTGGCGCGAGATCACGCGCGTCGTGTTGGGCGCGCTGGGCGACGGGTCGGCCTGTTCCGTCGTGATCAACCGTGACATTACCCGCCAGCAGGAAATGGCCGCCCGCCTGCGCCAGGCGGAAAAGATGCAGGCGCTGGGCACGCTGGCCGGTGGCATCGCGCATGACTTCAACAACCTTCTGACCGCGGTTCTGGGGTCGCTTGAACTGGTGCGTGACATGGGACCGGAAACGGGGCCGATGGCGCGCCTGCTGGACAATGCATCCGCGGCGGCACAGCGTGGGGCGTCGCTGACACGCAGGCTGCTCAATTTCAGCCGTCCGCGCGACCTTAGCCTGGAACCCGTGGACGTGAACGCCCTGTTGCATGGCATGAACGACCTGCTGGCGCAGACAGTGGTGTCCCGGCAGGGAAAAAGCGGCGGCGCGCCATGCGCCATCGTGGTGGATACGGCGGCGTCCGACGGCATGCTGCCGCCGGTCTGCACCGATGCGGGGCAACTGGAACTCGCGGTGCTCAACCTGTGTATCAACGCCGTTGACGCTATGCCCGAAGGGGGGCTGATCAAGGTGTCCACTGCGCTGAAGCGGGTCAGGGAAATCGTGCCGGGGACGAATCTCGTGCCCGGGGAATATGTCATGGTTTCAGTGACCGACCAGGGTGTCGGCATGTCGCCCGAGACGCTGGCCCGCGTGTTCGAACCCTTTTTCACCACCAAGGATGTCGGTCGCGGCACAGGGCTGGGCCTGTCCATGATCTATGGCTTCATCCGTCATGTCGGCGGGGAAGTGCAGGTGCGCAGCAGACCGGGTGAGGGCACGCGCGTTGACCTGTGCCTGCCGGTGCAGGGGGACGGCAATGCCACCGGCGCCCCGGCCCCGGCCACGACGGCAACCGCGGGACAGGGGGCGGGCCAGCATGCGCTGCATGTCATGGTGGTGGATGATGAACCGGGCGTGCGCGCGGTGACGGCGGGCTTCCTGCGCGCACGCGGGCATGACGTGCATGAATATGCCAGTGGTGCCGCCGCCGTGCAGGCCATGGAGCAGGGGCTGGGACCGATCGACCTTGTCATCATGGATGTGATGATGCCTGGCATGGGGGGGATGGAGACCGTCCATCACCTGCAGGCGCTGCGGCCGGGCCTGCGGGTGCTGTACCTGACGGGCTACGCCAATGCCGGGGCGCTGCCGGCGGGCAGCGCCAACGTCATGCATAAACCCTTTACCCGCGCGGATCTGGCCGCCCATATGGACCGGATCATGAACCGCGCCCCGCAGGCGACATGACCGCGCGGGGCAGGGCGTGAGGCCTTGCCCCTTGTGCTGGCGTGAGAACGTTTTATTTCTATTGATATGCAAGAATATCATTCATCTCCCCATGACCCTGTCGGGTGGCATGGAACGACCATTTTATGTGTCCGCCGCGACGGCCAGGTGGCCATGGCGGGCGATGGGCAGGTGACGCTGGGCGCCACCGTGATCAAGGGGAATGCCCGCAAGGTGCGCCGCATCGGCCCCACCGGACAGATACTGGCCGGTTTCGCCGGGGCCACGGCGGATGCCTTCACCCTGCTGGAGCGGCTGGAAAACAAGCTGGAACGCTATCCCAACCAGCTGGAACGCGCCTGCGTGGAGCTGGCGAAGGACTGGCGTACGGACCGCTACCTGCGCAGGCTGGAGGCGATGATGGCCGTGGCGGACGCGGAACGCTCCTTCACCCTGACGGGCAATGGCGACGTGCTGGAACCCGAGGACGGTATCATCGCCATCGGATCGGGCGGAAATTACGCGCTGTCGGCCGCCCGCGCGCTGCTGGGGATCGAGGGGCTGTCAGCGGTGGATATCGCACGGCGGTCGATGAAGATCGCCGGTGACATCTGTGTTTACACCAATCATTCCGTCATTGTGGAAACACTGGGTGCGGATACGCAGGACGGAGCGGCGTAATGGAAATACCCAATCATTCCCCGCGGGAGATCGTGGCCGAGCTCGATCGCTATATTATCGGGCAGGCCGATGCGAAACGCGCCGTGGCCATTGCGCTGCGCAACCGCTGGCGGCGCGCGCAGCTGACCGATGCGATGCGTGACGAGGTCGTGCCCAAGAACATCCTGATGATCGGGCCGACCGGCTGCGGCAAGACCGAGATCGCGCGCCGTCTGGCCAAGCTGGCGCAGGCACCTTTCCTGAAGGTCGAGGCGACCAAGTTCACCGAGGTCGGTTACGTCGGCCGCGACGTGGAGAGCATCGTGCGCGATCTGGTCGAGGCATCGATCAACATGCTGCGCGACCTGCGGCGCAAGGATGTGGAAAAGAACGCCGAACAGGCGGCCGAGGACATCCTGCTCAATGCGCTGGTGGGCGAAGGGGCATCATCGGAAACCCGCAACAAGTTCCGCCGGATGCTGCGCGCGGGTGAACTGGAAAACAAGGAAGTCGAGATCTCGATTGCCGAAGGGGGCAATCCGTCGCCATCCGACATGCCGAACATGACGCCCGGCGCCGTCATCAATTTTTCCGACATGATGAAGGGCTTCATGAACCGCATGCCGCAGCAGAAGCGCATGACGGTGGCTGCGGCCCGTGCCGCCCTGACCCGGCAGGAAGCGGACAAGATGCTGGATACAGAAACCCTGACGCGTGAAGCCGTGGCCCACGCGCAGGATCATGGTATCGTCTTCCTTGATGAAATCGACAAGGTCTGCGCACGTGCATCCGAAGGGGGATCGCGTGGGGGCGACGTTTCGCGCGAAGGGGTGCAGCGTGACCTGCTGCCCCTGATCGAGGGGACGACCGTTTCCACAAAATACGGCCCCGTGCGCACGGACCATATCCTGTTCATCGCATCGGGCGCGTTCCATATCGCCAAGCCGTCCGACCTGCTGCCCGAACTGCAGGGACGTCTGCCCATCCGCGTGGAACTGGCATCGCTGACGCGTGATGACCTGCGCCGGATCCTGACCGAGCCGGAGCATTCGCTGCTGCAGCAGTACGTCGCCCTGCTGGGTACGGAAAAGGTGACGCTGTCCTTTACCGATGGCGCGATCGATGCGCTGGCGGAACTGGCGGCCGATATCAATGAACGGGTGGAGAATATCGGCGCGCGGCGTCTGGCCACCGTTCTGGAGCGCCTGCTGGAGGATGTATCCTTCACCGCCGCCGACCGGAGCGGGGAAGATGTGGTGATCACGGCTGAAGATGTCCAGAACCGTGTGGCCCCCCTGGCCCGCAAAGGTGATCTGAGCCGCTTTATCCTGTAGGGCAGTACCCGCCTGCTGCAGGGGCCGCGCCGCAGGGTGCGGCCTTTTGCGTTCAGCTCCGTTTTCCGGGCCGTCATGGCCCCCGCGTAACAGGAAAGATGATGACCGATCCCTTCGTAAAGCCCGAGGACGATACCGCCGCCGATGCCATTGCGGAGATTGGTGAGGAACTGGCCCTGTTCGATGACTGGATGCAGCGCTACCAGTACATCATCGAACTGGGGCGCAAGCTGCCGCCATTCCCCCCCGAATGGCAGGACGATGCCCACCGTGTGCCGGGATGCCAGAGCCAGGTCTGGATGGAAGTGCAGCCGCGTGACGGAGTGCTGTATCTGGCTGGTGCGTCGGATGCGGCAATCGTATCAGGGCTGGTTGCGCTGTTGCTGCGGGTATATTCCGGCCGCAGCCGGGACGAGATCCTGAATACGGACCCCAAATTCCTGCGTGACCTCGGGCTGGTGCAGGCACTGTCCACAAACCGGGGCAACGGGGTGGAAGCCATGGCGCAGGCCATACGCAAGGCTGCCGCCGACATGGGCGGTTAACAGGATTACCGGTTTTCGGGGCCGCCTTTTTTCAACAAAGGTGGCATTTCGGAACAATTTGTCAAAAACGGCTTTTCCCATACACAGGGAAAGGACAGGGGCAGGCGGTCATGCCTGCCCATGCGGATCAGTAACCTGCGTCAAAGCCTGCATCGTCAACCGCAGCGAACAGATCATCGAGGTTGGTGGTGCGGCTGTCATACGTGACGAAGGCCTTGCCCTGTTCCAGCGAGACTTCGACCATTGAGACGCCATCCACGCTTTCGAGTGCATGCACGACCTTGGATGCACATCCGTCGCAGGTCATGCCGCTTATGTTCAATGTTATTTTTTCCATGATCCGATCGCCTTTATCACCTGCTGGCAGCCTGTGTATGGGTGCCTGTGGTTGAGAACTGATCTGATTACACCAGATTAGACCCCCATGCGCCATTGTCTCCTTTTTTCATGAAGGCAGGGAAGGCTGGCGCGGTCCGCTCCCCTTGGTCGGGCATGATACGGCATTATCGAATGTAATAAAATTGGTGTCCGGGTGATTTTCTGAAAACAGAGGCCTGCCGGGTATCTATAATCCCGTGTGTCACCTTATCTTCTCCGCCGGATACGTGCGTATGAAAGGCAGGCAGAACCGCCCGGGTTGCATGGAATGGTGCGGAACTGGAGTATTCCGGGACGGCAGGAAGCATCTCTGCCTGCTGCCGAGGAATCCGTGCCTTCCTGGCCGGTACGCATGCGGCATGAGTCGTGATGACAGGGCTGGATGGCGAATACAGAAAAGGCCGGTGCATGCGCAACCGGCCTTTTGTCGTCAGTCAGTAACCGTAGTGGTGCGGGGATCAGTCCACCGTGCTCATACGGGTTTCATCAACGAACTTTTCTGTAGCATCATCCAGCTTGCGCGACTTGCGGCCGGCGGGACCGTGAACATACAGTGTCTTGCGATCAACCTTCTGATCGGTGCCTTCCGGCTTCAGCGGCATTTCATATTCCGGCTTCTGCGCATGGTCGGCCATCTGTAGTTCGGGATTGAAGACGGAGTTGAACTTCCAGATCATGGTCAGGAAGTTGGTCTGTCCACGCAGCGCAAGGCGCAGGGCAATGCCCAGCGTATCCTTGATCGCGCTCCAGCCCAGATGCTTGTTGTTCAGGATCTGCTGGGTCTTGACCAGTTCTTCATAGAACTCACGCAGCGGCAGCGTGGTGGGCATGACCGCGTGCTGGATGTCAAACAGGCGGTAGTCGCGCGTCGTCAGCTTGCGGGACTCGCTTTCCCAGATTTCCGTGCCAGGGTAGGGGGTGGTGACCGAGATGTTCACGATATCCGGGATTTCCAGGCACCACTGGCGGATCACCTCGAAACGTTCGCGGTCCCATGACGGATCGGCAATCAGGTTGATCGCCACGATCAGGTCCAGCGAACGGGCATATTCCAGTGCCTCGAAATTGCGGTCCATCGACACGCGCTTGCGGAACCGCTTCAGCCCTTCCGCATCGACCGCTTCCAGCCCGATGAAGATGTAGCTCAGGCCGATTTCCTTCCAGACCGCGAACACTTCCTTGTTGCGCATGAGCACATCGGCGCGGGTCTCGAGGTAATATTCCTTCTGGATGTTACGGCGCTTGATCTCATCGGCAATGGCCATGCCGTGCTCGGCATGGACGAAGGCGACGTCATCGACGATGAAGATGCCGGGTTCCTTGATTTCCTGCAGTTCCTCACCAATCACCTTGGCGCTGGCGGTGCGGTAGGACCGGCCGTAGAAGGTCCATGCGCTGCAGAACGTACAGTCCCACGGGCAGCCACGGGCGAATTCGATGGAGGCGGCGGGATCCAGCGTGCCGATGAAGTACTTGCGGCGGTGGCGCAGCAGGTCACGCGCGGGGCGGACCTCATCAAGGGATTCGATGAAGATCGGCGGCGGGCCGTCCCCTTCCATGGTGACGACGCCGGGCACGGTCAGCAGATCCTTGCCCTGTTCCCATGCCTCAAGCAGCAGGCCGACGGTGGCGTCGCCTTCGCCCTTCAGCACGCAGTTGATGGCCCCGTCGGACAGCGCAAGCACGTCACGCGCAATGAACGAGATCGAATGTCCCCCGATGAACAGGAACACGTTGGGCAGGCGCCGACGCGTTTCCTTGCACAGGTCAATGATCTCGGGGACATTGGCCAGGTAGTTGCCGGAAAAGCAGATGGCGTGCGGACGGAATCGCTCGATGCGTTCCCAGTAATCAGGATGCTTCTCGACCTGCAGGTCGATGATTTCCACCTCATGTCCCTTGTTGCGCGCGGCACCGGCAACCAGTTCCAGCCCCAGCGGTTCAAGACGCAGGAAGACCTTCGTGTACATGAGCGAGCTTGGATGGACGGCCAGTAATCTCATTCTTTTACCTCAGGGCATCGATGGGGACGGTGTCACAGCACGCCAGTGCATACGCAATCCGGTCACAAATTTACAGCCGGACCAATGCTGTATTTGTATTTTTTATATATCAGACACGATTTAGAAAAAATAAGAATAATGACAGAGGGTGGCAATATAAGTGTGATCTGTCATCCAATTCACGGTAATATCACCTATGCATACAGCTAATGCCTGCATGCCCTTTGTCATATTCCATGGTCAGGTATGTTTTTTCTTCATGTCCGGCTCTGTCGGAAGGGGACCTATGCATTATGGACGGGACAGGGGCGGGGCAGCCTTCATGTCCCCTATCGCAGCCTGCGCTTTCGTGGCAGTGTCGGCTCCGCTTAAGCGACGGGGTCGAAATGAATCTGAAAATCGTGGAAAAAATGTCCGCCCGCCTCGGGCTGCTGGCATGTGGCGTGGTCATGATGTGCGGGTGTACCGCTGAAATCGGCCGCAAGCCTTTCGAAAGTGACGTGAAGTGCCTGCGTGAGCAGATGGGCACCACGATGCAGCTCAGCTTTCCCATCGCGGCGAATACCTGCCAGCGCATGAGCGACCACAACTTCGTTTTCAGCAAGAACCACAAGCATCCCCAGCCGCTGCCGCTGAAGCTGCGTGGCGCGCCCGACCTGCAGAAGATGGCGGATGAATACGGATACAGCTATACAAAATAACGTGTCGGGGCCTGTGCCCCGATCCGTTCAGTTTTCCAGTTCGGTATCCCAGTACAGATAGTCGCGCCAGCTCTCATGCAGGTAGTTGGGGGGGAAGGCGCGGCCGTTTTCCTGCAGCCTGCGGCTGGTGGGCCGTGCGGGGGTACTGGCGGGATACATGCGGATCTGGTGTGGCATGTACGATCCCTTGATCAGGTTGCATGGACTGCATGCCGTCACCACGTTTTCCCAGCTGGTACGGCCACCCCGGCTGCGGGGAATGACGTGGTCGAAGGTCAGTTCCTGTGTCGGGAAGCGGGTGTTGCAGTACTGGCAGGAAAAATTGTCCCGCAGGAAGACGTTGAAGCGGGTGAAGGCGGGCTTGCGGGCGGACGGGATATAGTCCTTCAGCGCGATGACGCTGGGCAGGCGCAGGCTGTGGGTGGGGGAGCGTACGACGGTGTCATATTCGCTCAGCACCGATACGCGGTCCAGCCAGACGGCGCGGATGGCGTCCTGCCATGACCACAGGGAAAGCGGGAAGTAGGAAAGGGGCCTGAAATCAGCATTCAGGACCAGGGCAGGCAGGTATTGACTGTCACAGGGCACGGACGCATTCCTTTCCGAATGCCGGCGCACGGTGTTCAGGCGTAACTCTGTAGCGAAGCGAACGCCTGGGGTGTGCGTCGTCGTCAGGTAACTGTAGAATCTATTGCAGACCCCGCATGGCGTGGCAACCCATGCCCGTGGGGCCGCCGGCCACGCCTCATGCACACAGGAAAACAGGAAAGCCGTGATTTTTTCCGGTATCTTCCTGATATGGTTCGATAATGGCAGTCACCACCCGTTTCGCCCCCAGCCCCACCGGGCACCTGCACCTTGGACATGTCGCATCGGCCCTGCATGGCTGGCGGCACGCTGCGGAGTCGGGTGGCACCTTCCTTCTGCGGGTGGAAGATATCGATACGGTCCGCTGCCGAACTGAATTCATTACGGATATGTACACCGATCTCGCCTGGCTTGGCCTGTCATGGCCACAGCCGGTGCGCCGGCAGTCACGGCATATGCCGGACTATCACCGTGTTCTGGACAGCCTGCGCGCACGTGGGCTGCTGTATCCGTGTTTCTGCACGCGGCGCGATATTGCGGAAGCCGCCAGCGCGCCCCATCACGCCCCGGATGGCACGCTGGTCTATCCCGGCACCTGCCGCCAGATGGACCCTGTGCGGCGGGCGGACATGCTGGCAGCGGGCGTGCCCCACGCGCTGCGGCTGGATATGGGGGCGGCGATGAAGCTGCCCGGCGCGCAGGACCTGACGTGGCATGAACTGGGCCACGGCCCGCGTGCATGTCACCCGCAGCAGTTCGGGGACGTGGTGCTGTCGCGTAAGGACGTGCCTGCGTCCTATCACCTGTGTGTCACGCATGATGATGCGTTGCAGGGCGTAACCCTGGTGACACGGGGGGAGGATCTGCTGGCGGCCACGTCGCTGCACCGGCTGCTGCAGCATGTCATGGGTTGGCCTGCGCCGTGTTACAGCCACCATCCCCTGTTATGCGATGACACCGGCAGGCGGCTGGCCAAGCGCGATGGTGCACTGTCCATCCGCGCGATGCGCGCGGCGGGTATGACGCCACGGCAGGTATGTGCCGCCGCGGGCCAGCCCGATCACATATCTGCTGTTTCCACGGCAGCGTGTTCGCACTAGGCTACGCGCCCGTTGCCCGGCAGTATGCCGGATATTTTTCACTGTTGATGGATCTTGATATCATGGATCTTACCGCCGCCCGGCTGGACCGGATCAGCCCCAGCCAGACGATCGCCATCTCAACCAAGGCGCGTGCACTCAAGGCGGCAGGAAAGGACATTATCAGCCTTTCCGCCGGTGAGCCGGATTTCGACACCCCCGATACCATCAAGAAGGCGGCCATGCAGGCCATTGCCGCAGGTGAGACCAAATACACCGATGTCGCGGGCACGCCCGCCCTGCGCCGGGCGATTGCCGAACGTTTCCGCACTGACAGCGGTCTGGACTACACGTGGGATGAGGTGATCGTCTCCAACGGTGGCAAGCAGATCATCTATAACGCCATGGTGGCGACCATCAATCCGGGGGACGAGGCCATCATCCCCGCGCCGTGCTGGGTGTCGTATCCCGATATCGTCTCGCTGGCCGAAGGCACGCCGGTTATCGTACCATGTAGCGTGGAAAACGGCTTCAAGCTCCAGCCTGCCGAACTGGAAGCCGCGATTACGCCGCGTACCCGCTGGCTGCTGCTCAATTCCCCCAACAACCCGACAGGTGCCGCCTATTCCGCCGAGGAAATGCGTGGCCTGTGCGATGTGCTGCTGCGTCATCCCAATGTGTGGATCCTGACCGACGATATTTACAACAAGCTGGTCTATGACGGCTTCCGCGCCCCCACGGTGGTGGAGGTGGAACCCCGCCTGCGCGATCGCACGATCACCATGAACGGTGTGTCAAAAGCCTATGCCATGACCGGATGGCGTATCGGCTATTCTGCCGCCCCCGTGCAGATGACGCGTGCGATGAACAAATTGCAGAGCCAGTCCACATCCGGCCCGTGTTCGATCAGCCAGGCGGCCGCGGTGGAAGCCCTGACCGGGCCGCAGGATTTCATTGGCATCATGGTCAGCACATACCAGGCGCGGCGTGACCTTGTGGTCAGCATGCTGAACGAGGCTACTGGCCTGCACTGCCCCGTGCCGGAAGGGGCGTTCTATGTCTTTCCGTCGCTTGTCGGCTGCCTGGGCAAGACCAGCGCGGGCGGGACGCTGATTGATACCGACGAAGCGTTCGTCACCGCCCTGCTGGATGAGGAAGGCGTGGCCGCCGTGCATGGCAGCGCGTTCATGTTCGCGGGACATTTCCGCATTTCCTACGCCACCGATACCGACAGCCTGCGCGAAGCCTGCCTGCGTATCCAGCGTTTCTGCGCCGGGTTGCGGTAAGGGGATGAATATGGATGCGGCCCAGACCCATCCGCTGTTCGCTCAGCGGATGGAGCGCCTGACGGTACCGGCCACCATCGCCATGGCCCAGCGCGCGCGCAACCTGCGGGCCAAGGGGGAGAAGGTGCTCTCCCTTGCGTTGGGGGAACCGGATTTTCCCACCCCCGCCGCGGTGATCGAGGCAGCACACCGCGCCGCACTGGACGGGCAGACGAAATACCCGCCTGTTGATGGAACGCCCGCGCTGAAGGCAGCCATCGCGCGCAAATTCGCACGTGAAAATGCGCTGGATTACGCCCCTGCCGAAATCATGGTGTCCAACGGCGGCAAGCAGGTCATTTTCAACGCGTTCATGGCGACGGTGCAGCCAGGCGATGAAGTGGTCATTCCCCGCCCGTACTGGGTCAGCTATCCGCTGATCGTGCAGATGTTCGGGGGCACCCCGGTCTATGCCGACTGTCATGAAGCCGATGGCTTCCGCCTGACGGCACAGGCGCTGGAAGCGGCAATCACGCCACGCACCAAGTGGCTTGTCCTCAATTTCCCCAACAATCCCACGGGCGGGACGATGGGGCAGGCCGATCTTGAAGCCGTGGCCGAAGTGCTGCGCCGTCATCCCCACGTTCATGTCCTGTCAGATGAGATATACGAACACCTGCTGTATGACGGGCTGCAGCACCACTCCCTTGCCGCCGTGGCTCCCGATCTCAAGGGGCGTATCCTGACGCTGAACGGCGTGTCAAAAGCCTATGCCATGACCGGATGGCGTGTGGGGTACGTGGGTGGTCCCACGCCCCTGATCCGCGCCATGACGGCCATACAGGGCAGCGCCACATCGGGTATCTGTTCCATAAGCCAGGCGGCGGCGGCGGCGGCACTTGATGGTCCGGCGGACATTATCGCGCAGATGTGCGCGGTCTATGCCCGCAGGCGGGAAATGGTGGTTTCGACCCTGCGCGCCATACCGGGGCTGACCTGCGCCATGCCGCATGGGGCATTTTATGCCTATCCCGGCATTGCAGGATGCATGGGCCGTGTTTCGGCAGGTGGGCAGCGGCTGGAAACGGATCAGGATTTTGCCATTGCCCTGCTGATGGAACAGCACGTGGCGGTGGTGCATGGCTCGGCCTTCGGGCAGGGACCATACCTGCGGCTGTCATACGCCACCAGCGACGATATCCTGAAGGAAAGCTGTGCGCGGATCGCGCGGTTTGTCGATGGCCTGACCTGACGCGTCGTGACCGTGGTCAGTCCGGGTCGGGCGAGGGGGGGGCAGAGCAGGAACACCCCCTCCGTCACGATGGCGGGCAGCAGCGGCATTGCCAGCGGCAGTCCCGACAGGCCGATCGCCCCGGCGGATGCAACGCATGCCCCCATGTACCCCGTGCGGCCGCCCAGCCGTTCCGCAATGACAAACAGGAAGACGGCCGCCAGTTCCAGAATGGCCGCCCCACCCAGCCGCAGGGGATGCGCCTGTGTCTGCGTGCCCATGTCCGACAGCAGGCGCAGCAGGGCCGGGGACTGACCCTGTTCCCCGCCAAGGCCGAACATGAACGAAAAGGGCAGGATCAGCACGCCGAGTATATCGCGCAGCAGGTTCACCAGCCCGCTGACCAGCGGCAGCAGTACCAGTATCGCCAGGCTGGCGGTGGTGCAGGTCGCGACAATGACAAGCCCGACCTGACGCTGCCGTGCTGCCGGATTATGCTGGGGGGCCGACGCGCTCATGTATGCGTGCCGTGATTACCGCAGCCACCACTTGACGGGTTCGGGTTCATCCGCCGGGGTTGCGTCATCCGGTGCGGCGGCTGGCGGCTGGACGGCGGCTGTGCGGGGTTCCGCCGTGCGCTGTTTTGCCTTCAGGCGGTTCAGTTCTTCATGCAGGTGGCTGTTTTCTTCATTGGCATTGTACAGTTCGGCGCGCACGCTCAGTAATTCAGCGTCCTGCGCGGCCAGTCTGCTTTTGTGTTCTGCCGCGATGACATCGGCATGGCCAATGCGCGTGGTCAGGGAACGGATCTGTGCCTGTGCTTCCGACAGGCGCAGTTCGGCCTGTTCACGCAGCTTCTGTTCAAACTGGACCTTGTGGCGCAGCTGTTCAATTTCGCTGCGGTCATCCTGCTGCGCATGGATTGCGCGCGGTGTCGCGCGGCCTGTGGCAAGGGAGTGATGTTCAACCCGGACATCGCCATCCTGCACGAATTTGCGCCGGCGCTGCGTGGGGTCGGCCTGACGGGCCGGACGTGGCTTGTTTGCCGCCATCTTGCCGCTGCCTGCGCCACGGGGCGACGGCTTGCCCTTTCCCAGTCGCTCAAGGGCCTGCCGGAACGCGGATTCATTTACTTCTTCCCGATTGGCATTCTGGTCTTCTTCTTTCGGGAAGGAAAGAAAATCGTTATATGATGACACAGCAAAACTCTCGATAACTCAATGCACCAGCGTGGTGTGGCTGAAATTATATTTAGGAATATTTTCCTACAACCAGTCTACCAATGGTGCCTGTTTTTAGGTGATTGAAGGATCATATAATTCCTTATCCCCCTGTCGCGCAAGGGTATAAAGAATAATATAACAAAATAACATTATATTTATTATGGGAAGATATTCTTTAAGTATAATTATACTATAATAATATAATAAATAAAATAAAACAAATAAAATTATCTACAGATCTCTATTGATCCAAGAATTATTGCATAAGAATTTCGCCTTGTATTCCGCGGCCATGTAGCGCAACGGCGGTCGCTCTCTTGCGTTCAGGCTGTCGATTGGTCCAGATAAAAGGACCGATACGGGTTTTCATGATAATATCCGACAGGATACGGAATGTGTGACATGGACCAGCAGACAGCTTTGGTTTCCCTTTCCCGCAGGCTCAGGCAGGCGGGCCGGCCATGTGTGCTGATCGTCATGGGGGTTTCGGGCTGCGGCAAGAGTACCGTGGCCCAGCTTATGGCGGAACGTCTGGGCTGGCCGGTGATCGAGGGCGATGACCTGCATCCTGCGCACAATATCGCCAAGATGAGTAACGGCATCCCCCTGACGGATGAAGACCGCGCCCCCTGGCTGGACTGCATCGCGCAGCAGGTGCGTGCATGGGGGGATGCGGGCCAGTGCGGGATCGTGACCTGCTCATCGCTCAAGCGGATGTATCGCGAGCGTATCAGCGGTGGCAGTCATGATGTCTGTTTTGTCTACCTCAAGGGCAGCAAGGAAGACATCGCCCCCCGCCTGCGGCAGCGGACCGGGCATTTCATGCCGGTCGCCATGCTGGACAGCCAGTTTGACACGCTGGAGGAGCCGGACATGGACGATGAAGTGGTCATGGAACTGGATGTCAACGCCCGGCAGGATCATCTGGCGGAACAGGCCTGCGCCCACCTGTCCACCCTGCCGGAGTGATCCGCTCCGCCCGCCCGGTCAGGCAGGATCGGGCGGGGGCGTGGCGGGTGCCCATGTCAGGTCGGCTTTCCCATTATCATTCAGGTAGCGGCCCAGCACGAACAGGTAATCCGACAGCCGGTTCATGCAGGCGGGAATGTCCGTGCCGATATCTTCCCCTCGCGCCAGTGTGGCCAGCCGCCGTTCTGCGCGCCGCACGACGGTACGCGCCAGATGGGCATGGGCGGCCGCGGGCGTGCCGCCAGGCAGGATGAAGCTGCGTAGTGGCGGGATATCGGTGCGCAGGCGTTCGATTTCGGTTTCCATGGCCTTCAGGGCCGCGGCGGCATGGGCAAGCGGGCGAGGCGGGCTGGCGGGCATGCAGACCGCGCCGCCAATATCAAACAGCAGCCCCTGTATCCAGGCGATGAACGTGGCGTTGCGGCCCGCAGGCAGGGTGCCGCGCAGCAGGCCGATGACCGCATTGGCTTCATCCAGTGCGCCAAGGGCTTCAATCCGCGCCGAATCCTTGGGTACGCGATCCCCATTGCCCAGTGCGGTCTGCCCCCTGTCCCCGCCGCGTGTCACGATCCGGTCGATGCGAATGGCCATGAATGATCCTGCCTGTAAATCCGGTGTCCTGCCCCGTGGTCGCGCTTAGCGGGAGGGCTTGTTTGCCCCCAGCTTCATGGCCTCCTTCAGATGGGCCTGAAGCGTATCCGCCGTGGAGGAGGCGTAGGCCTTCAGTTCCGGGTCGGAGGCGGATTCCGCCTCGTTCTGGAACATGGCCAGCGCATCGCTTGCCGCCTGTGCCTCCAGATCAAGGTAGGTGCGGTCGAATTTGCCCCCGTTCTGGGTTTTCAGGTCATTTGCAACCTGTTCTTCATCCGGGCTCATGTCCTTGTGCAGTTCCAGTCCGTGCTTCAGCGTCATGGCTGCCAGGGTGGTCTGGTTCGTTGTGTGCATTTTCAGCGATTTTTCAGCGAATTCCTGCAATTTCGGACGTTTGGCCTGGGTTGTGGCCATTTTTGAAATGGTCATCTCGAACGTGTTCAGCGCGGATACGTTTTCCGCAAACGTGGAATCTGATTCCGTCAGCGGCGGCAGGGTCGGTTCCGCCGCTGTTGCCGCTGCGGGGGCTGGAGCCGGGGCGGGACGTGCCATGGCTGCGACAGGAAGAAGGCTGACAGATGCGCAAAGGAACCAGACTGCGTATTGTTTCATGTTGTCGTCTTCCTAACGTGGGAAATTCAGGCCGTTTTACTGAACGTCACCCCGGTTTATCAGCTTTGAGAGGGCAGACAAAGCGGCCATGCGGGACGCATGACCCTGTCGCCATAATTGTCCGGCATGGTTTTGTGTGGCAAGGAATGAATGTAATTTTGGGAAATAATAAAGATGCGATATGAGAAATAAATAAAAAATACATTTTTGTATAAATAAATAAAATTAATCTTTTCCAGGATTGTTTCGTTTTCATTTTCTCGCACATTTGGCTGATATATTTACATTTTGTAAGTAATGTTATTGTCATGGGGCGGTATAAGTATGCAGCTGTCCTATTCCGGAAGTAATGAATCAGTTTCAGTCAAGAGCGGGGCAGACGACGTGCATTATGGATGCATGTCCGCATGAATGGAATTTCATGAAAACGTGCCCTCACGACAGCTTCCCGCAGGCGTGGCCTATACGATGGGCCCATGCGCGGAGTAGGGTGGCCCGCCCGCGGCCGATGCGGGTTGTCACCCTGTTTTGCGGATGTTCCGAAGAATGCCTACAGTTGTCAGGTTCCTGTTATGTTTTGCGGCACTGGCCGCGTTTTCCGGTGTCATGGGGGGCGCACTGACCGCACATCTGCCTGACCGTTTCTTCGCCGAAGGGGGACGTGAGATGGCCCGTCAGGCCATACAGATGCAGATGTGGCACGCGCTGGCCATTATCGGCATCTCGGTTCTGATGATCCAGCAGGGATGCAGGGTGCTGGTGTCGGTTTCCGGCTGCCTTATGGCGGTGGGCACCGTCCTGTTCAGCACGGGCGTCGCGTTGACGGCATTCTGGGGCATTCATCCCGGTCCGGTCGCGCCCACGGGGGGCAGCATGCTCATGCTGGCGTGGCTGCTTCTGGCCGTGGGGGTCATGCGGTCATGATCACAACGGATATCACACCGCCGCCATGGCCGGTGCGCAGCGCCTATCTGGCGCCGCCGGGGTTTGAGGACATCGTGGCGCAGGAACTTGCCCGGCGCGGGGCGGGCGATCTGTGCTGGCACGGACGGCTGGCGCTGTCCGCCCTGCCGCCCGTGCCCTGCCTGTGGGCACTGGATATTTGGGATGCGCCGGAGGAACATGCGGTCCCCTCCATCAAGGGGGCGGCGCGCATCATGCGGGCGATCCAGCGCAACTGGGCTGGATATGCGCCCACGCTGCACCGTCGCAGCGCACTGGTGACCGATGCCCTGCCACCCGTGCGCCCCCGGCCATTTACCTTTCCCGCAGCCGCGCCTCATGCCCATCTGGGGGCGTGGACGCTACTGTCTGCCGACCGGCTGCTGCTGTCGCGCACCAAGTCCTCGCCTTTCGTGAATGGCGAGGTCCCGTTTGTCGAAAACCGCACCGACCCGCCTTCGCGCGCCTATCTCAAACTGTGGGAGGCGCTGCTACGTCTGGGGCGTTGGCCGGTGGCGGGGGAAAACTGCCTTGACCTTGGGGCCTGTCCCGGCGGGTGGACATGGGTTGCAGCCGCTTGCGGGGCGCATGTCACCGCCATCGACCGCTCGCCCCTTGCCGAAAACGTGGCGGGATTGCCCAATGTGACGTGCCGGTACGAAAGCGCGTTCGGACTGGACCCGGAAAGCTGCGATCCCGTGGACTGGCTGTTTTCCGATATCATCGCCTATCCCGCACGCCTTCTGGCGCTGGCTCGGCGGTGGATTGCCTCGGGCCGCGCGGCGCGCATTGTCATGACCATCAAGTTCCAGGGTGAAACCGATCATGAAACGGCGGATGACTTTGCCGCCATTCCCGGTGGTCGCGTGCTGCACCTGTGGCACAACAAGCACGAACTGACGTTTTTCTGGCAGCGCGATCCGTCATGAGGAGGAGCGGCGGCTGATCAGTCTGTCCGCCACTTCCACCACCCCGATCGCCAGCAGGCAGCACACAAGGGCCACGGCCATCACGATCAGGCGTTCCTGTTCGGTTGCGTCATTCGCCCCGGCCAGACGGTACAGGGCCAGCCACATGCCTGTCCCGGCAATGCGGTCCACTGCACCCGCCACGGTGGCGCTGAAACGCAGGCTGAGCATGAACAGCCCGGTCAGCACAAGCACCGCCAGCGTCTTGCACACGGTCCGGGTAATGGTCGGGGGCGGGTTGGAAGACATGGCTTCCCCTTGATGAAAATGGCGGGCCACCCCTCATGCGGGGCCTGCATCCGGTATCAGGCGTTCAAGATATCGCGCGCCGTGCGGACCACATCAGCCAGCGTGCCCGGCTGGAAGGGTGACTTCAGCCCTGCTGAACGGACCAGCCGGGTAAAGGGTTGCGCCCCACCCTGCGCGCACAGCGTGACATAGGCCTGCAATGCGCCATCCATGTCCGTGCGGCTGCGGATCCAGAACTGCATCGCGCAGCACAGCGCCAGCGCGTAATCAATGTAATAGAAGGGCGAGCGGTAGATATGCCCCTGCGCCTGCCACCGCCCCCCCATGGCCGGGTGCGACAGGCCGCCATAGTTGCGCCACGGCAGGTAATGCTGTTCCAGCCTGCGCCATGTGGCGTGGCGTTCCGCGGGTGTCATGCCGGGGTTGGCGTAGATTTCGGTCTGGAAGTGATCGACGCATACCCCATACGGGAGGAACGACAGGGAAGAGATCAGGTGCATCTGCCGGAACCGCTCACCCTGTCCCGGTTCCACCATCAGGTCGATATGGGGCCATGTCAGGAATTCCAGCGCCATGGAATTGATTTCGGCCCCGTCCATGGTCGGCCACAGCAGGTCAACGGCGGGCAGGCTGCGGCTTTTCCAGTTCTGGTAGGCGTGGCCCATTTCATGGGTGAAAACGTTGATGTCATGCTGCGTGCCGTTGAAATTGGCAAAGATGAACGGCATGCCCACCGTAGGGAAGGACGTGCAGAACCCGCCCCCCGCCTTGCCGGGGCGGTTGACCAGGTCCAGGTAGCCGCCATCGCGCATCTGTCCGAAAAACGGGCCCAGATCGCCCCCCATGCGGTCAAACATGGTCTGCGCGCGCGCCAGCAGTACGTCATGGTCGCCTGCCGGGCGCGGGTTGCCCTTCGGGTCGATCAGGGGTTCATCCCATGAATACACGGCGTCCCACCCCATTGCCGCGCACCGCCTGCGCAGGATGTCATGGACCAGCGGGACGACGTGTTCATGCACCTCGGCACGGAAGCGCGCGACATCCGCAGGACCATAATCAACCCGGCGCATGCGGCGGTATGCCAGCGGGATATAGGTGTCATATCCCAGCGTTTCCGCCATGCCGTGGCGCAGGCGCACCATCTGGTCAAACAGGGTGTCGAGGCGCGTGGCGTTCTGTTGAAAAAACGCCCACCTGACGCGCTCGGCCTCGTGGCGCATGGCGCGGTCCGTGCTTTCGGCATACGGGGCAAGGCCGGACAGGTTGACGTGGGTGCCGTCAATTTCCACGCGCGCACTGGCCAGAAGGGCGGTGTATTCGCCACTCAGCCGGGCTTCTTCCTCCAGCGCATCAGCAATGCGCGGGTCGAAGGTGGTGATGTCGGTCCGCCACAGTTCCAGCGTATGCGGTGTGACCACCCGGGCTACCGCCGTCGGGTCGGGATATTCCAGCAGCCTGCGCTTCAGCGCAACTTCATGCGCCGTGACATGCGGCGTCAGGGCATCGGCATAATCGCGGTCGGCACGGGCGTCGGGGCTGGTGGTGTCCTGCGCGAAACGCAGGTCAACCAGTGCGGACCAGCTTTCATAATCGCGGCGGATCGTGTCGAACAGGCGGGCGGCGTCCGGCACGTTGCCCTGGTCCAGCAGGGTCGAGACCTGACCAAAGCGCAGCCCGAGCGCGTCGCGGGTGGGGCGGGGGAAATCAAGGCTGTCAAAATGGCGGAACATGCGGGACAGGGTGCCACGGAAACCTTTCCTGCGTCCATGCCCATCCCCGATTATCTGGCGTGCTATCTGCGTGGCTGACGCAACTGCATCGCGCAGAACCAGATGCACAGCACGCAGAACGCCGCCAGTCCCGCAATGCTGGTCGCTGTCGCATCCATGCCGGGGGGCAGCAGCGAAAGCGGGCTGTCGCGTCCGCTCAGCGCGGACAGGCTGGCCAGCATCACCCCCATCAGGCTTTCCCCGACGATCAGGCCCGATGCGATCATGGTGCCCTGATGGCGGCCCGCCCCGCCATTCAGGCGGGTGACGACATGGCCAAGTATCGCGCCAATGGCCAGCGTGACCGAAACACTCATGGGCAGGTAGATGCCAACCCCCACCGCCAGCGGCGGCAGCGCCCCGCGCCCGGTGCGGCGCAGGCAGGCATCGACCCCGATCAGCGCGCATCCTGCCCCCATGCCGGCCAGCAGCATGTTCCAGTCAAGCTGGTGCAGGAAAATGCCCGATGTGATCAGCAGCAGCAGCGCAGGCTGCGGGGCCGCCAGCGCGCGGGTCGCGTCCATGCCGGCATGTGGCATCGCCCCCACGAAGCCATAGGTCTGGTACAGCACGTTCAGCACCGGCGGAATGATGACCGCCCCGGTCACGCAACCGATCAGCAGGACGGCTTCCTGCTTCCACGGCGTGGCCCCGACCATCCGGCCGGTTTTCAGGTCCTGCAGGTTGTCATTGGCGATTGCGGCAGATGCGGTGATGGCGGTCAGGGCATACAGGCAGAAGCCGATGGCGAACTGCAGGCCTCCGGTGCCCGCGAACAGCCCCAGTGCGCGCAGCACCACGAACACACAGGACAGGCCCATCGCGGCAAGGATGATGACACCGGAAATGGGGGATGAGGACGATCCCACCAGCCCCGCCATGTAACCGCACGCCGCTGCAACGAACAGTCCGACACCCACGCAGCATGCCAGTCCAGCCCCCGTGGCCGCCAGTGCGGGCAGGGCACCTACGGAGGCATGGGCGAATACGAAAAACAGGCTGCCGATCACCAGCAGCGCACCCCCCGCGACCATGCGCATGGCGCGGGGCGACAGGTCGGTTTCGGTGGGAGCGGCGTTGTCCGCACCCTGCGTGCGGTCCAGCAGCGCACGCACGCTGTCCAGCA
Organism: Komagataeibacter oboediens; assembly: GCF_018491655.1. Taxonomy (NCBI): domain Bacteria; kingdom Pseudomonadati; phylum Pseudomonadota; class Alphaproteobacteria; order Acetobacterales; family Acetobacteraceae; genus Komagataeibacter; species Komagataeibacter oboediens. The sequence goes on from NZ_JABLUU010000004.1 coordinate 99,914, forward strand.
GCGGACGGCCCATGCGCACCACCGTCCATATGGCGGCAATCCCGATCAGCCCCACGCCAATGAAGCGGGCCCTGTCCTTCCACAGGCTGGTGGCGAATGCACCGGCGGGCAGGCCCGTCGGATTGGGCTGGACATGGGCCATGACGGGAATGACGACTTCCCATGTCAGTATCGCACCCAGCAGCATCGCGATGCCGCCTTCCAGCCCGACCAGATAGCCCGCGCCCAGCAGCGCGGGCGAAAACCCAGCCGAAAAGCGGAAGGCCGACATGCCCCATACGGCAGTCGCCGTCATGCCATCCCCCAGCACGCGCAGCCCGGTGGAGGCGAATGTCAGGGCAGCGGCCAGCATGCCGCCATTCAGCAGCGCGCGGATGCCGCCCCGGTCCTCGGCCGCCGCACCCGCGCGCAGGATTTCGGCTGCCGCCACCCCTTCGGGAAAGGGCAGGACCGGGTCCGCCAGCATGACCCGGCGTAGCGGGATGGTGAACAGCACTCCCGTCATGCCGCCCGCGGCCGTAAGGGCAGCCGTCATGATAAACGGAAAGTGCTGCCACACCCCGGCCATGACCAGCGCGGGCAGGCTGGCGAACACGCAGGCCAGCGTGCCCGCGGCGGAGGCCTGCGTCTGCACCAGGTTGTTTTCAAGGATCGTTCCCCCACCCATCAGCCGCAGCACCGCCATGGAAATGACGGCGGCGGGAATGGAGGTGGCGATGGTCAGTCCGACCCGCAGCCCCAGATAGACGTTGGATGCGGTGAAAACGACGGTGATCAGCGCACCGATCACGATGCCACGCCATGTCAGTTCGGCCCGTGGGGAATGTCCGGCCAAGGCGGCCCCTTACATCTTGTGGAAGGTTGGCATGACCAGGTGCGCGCGGTTGAAGTCAAGCTGCGCCTTGGTCAGCTGGAAGCCGATCTCGATATGGTACTGGTCGCTGTGGACATGCCGCGACACCGGCAGGGTGATGGGAATGTTGCGCGTATGGGTCAGGTCCTGCATGCGCCCGTCGTCAAACGACACGTGGGCCACGAATTCCTTCTTGCTCTTGATCTCGCCGTTGAACACCACGGCGACGAAATACGGGATGTTGACGAAATTCACGTTCGACGCCGGGCCGCGTTCCACATGCAGCCCGATTTTCATGTTGGTCATGACGCTGCGGTGCTCGCCCGCTTCGCACGATCCGACCACGCGTGTCAGGCTGGCGCGCGCGACAAGGTGGGTCACGTCATGGTCGTTGCCGGAATACTGGTAATAGTCGGCGGCCTCTCCGGGGATCTCCACCACGGGGCAGGCAGGGGCGAAATCGATCGAATCGGATTCGCTTGAACAGGCCACCAGCAGGGGAACGGCGCCCATCATGCAGAATTTCAGGGCGCGTCGTGACAGGCGCGACAGCGGGAAGGCAGGAATCATGCGGGTATTCCGGGTTGGTCAGGGGTGGACAGAATCCCGCCCTGCGGGGTGTGGCCGGGGAACAACGCGACGGTGGCAGGGCGACGGGGGAGGACAGACATGGCACAGTACGTTAGGATCAACGGGAAAATGGCTTGCGCCATTGCCGCGGTTTGCGTAGGGCCGGACCATCGCACGGGATACCGGCGCCGGAACTGTAGCAGATCGCGGCCCGTATCCTATACCGCCCGCCGGATGTTTGGGGAACACCATGCCCGACCAGATGATTCATACGCCCGATAATACCGCCCCCACCGAGGCGGCGCCCCGTGTCCTGAAAGTACTGCTGGCTGGCCCGCGCGGGTTCTGCGCCGGTGTCGATCGCGCCATCCGTGTGGTGGAAGAAGCAATCCGCCGTTATGGCGCGCCGGTCTATGTCCGGCACGAAATCGTCCATAACCGCACCGTTGTCGAGGCGCTGGAAGCGCAGGGCGCGATCTTTGTCGAGGAACTTGATGAAGTCCCCGCCGATGGCCAGGTCGTGTTTTCCGCCCACGGCGTGCCCAAGACCGTGCCGGCCGAAGCCATGCGTCGCAACCTGCTGTATCTGGATGCGACATGCCCGCTGGTGTCCAAGGTCCACCGCGAGGCCGAGCGCCACTTTGCCGATGGCGGACCGGAAAGCCGCCACATCCTCATGATCGGGCATGCGGGCCACCCCGAAGTGGTCGGCACGATGGGCCAGCTTCCCCCCGGCGCGGTCACCCTGATCAATGACGCCGAGGAAGCGCGCACCGTCCAGCCGGCCGATCCCTCGCGCCTGGCATTCATTACCCAGACCACCCTTTCGGTCGATGATACGGCGGAAATCGTGGACATCCTGCGTGATCGCTTCCCCCTGATCGAGGGGCCGCGGCGCGAGGACATCTGCTACGCCACCACCAACCGGCAGGAAGCGGTCAAGGCGATCGCGCCGGGCTGTGACCTGGTGATCGTGATCGGTTCGCCCAACTCATCCAATTCCCAGCGCCTGCGTGAAGTGGCCGAACGGTCGGGCGCACCGCGCGCGCTGCTGGTGCCGCGCCTGAACGCGCTGGACTGGTCGGCGCTGGACGGTGTCGGTACGCTGGGGATCACGGCGGGCGCGTCCGCGCCGGAATCGCTGGTGCAGGAAATGGTGGCGGCCCTTGCCAAGCGGTTCACGCTTGAGATCGAGGAAATCACCGTCAAGGAAGAAAACGTGGCCTTCCGCCTGCCGGCGCCACTGGGCTGAACCGTACCGTTACATGGCAGTCTATACCGAAGTGCCGGAAGATGCGCTGGCTGCGTTTCTGGAAGGCTATGACATCGGCAGGCCCGTCGCCTGCCACGGCATTGCGGAGGGTGTGGAAAACAGCAATTTCCTGCTGAAGACCACACAGGCCACCTTTATCCTGACGTTGTACGAACGTCGGGTAAACCCGGATGAACTGCCATGGTTCCTCGGGCTCATGCAGTATCTGGCCCGGCATGGCCTGTCGTGCCCGCTGCCGGTTGCCGACCGGCAGGGGCGCACGCTGCGCACGCTGTGCGGGCGTCCTGCCGCCATCACCACCTTCCTGCCCGGCGGCTGGTCGCGGCAGGTCAGCGTGGACATGTGCGCGCAGGTGGGGGATGCGCTGGCGCGGCTGCACCTGCTGGGGGAAGGCTACGTTGCCGAACGTCCCAATTCCATGGGGCCTCAGGCATGGACGGACCTGCTGCAGACATGTCGGGCGCGGGGGGACGACGTCCGCCCCGGCCTTGTGCGCACGATCGGGGAGACGCTGGCCCGCGTGCTGCCTGCATGGCCCGGCACAGGCAACAACCCGTCCCTGCCGCGTGGACAGATCCATGCCGACCTGTTTCCCGACAATGTCTTTTTCCGTGATGGCCGGCTGTCGGGCATCATCGATTTCTATTTCGCCTGCACGGACTGGTACGCCTACGATCTGGCGATTACCATCAATGCCTGGTGCTTTGATGACGACATCCGTTTCGTGCCCGCCCGCGCCCGCGCCATGGTGGATGCCTACCGCCACGTCCGTCCGCTGGAGGATGCGGAGGACGTGGCCCTGGCTACCCTTGCCACGGGGGCGGCCATCCGCTTCACGCTCACGCGGCTGTATGACTGGATCAACACCCCCGCGGATGCGCTGGTAACGCGCAAGGACCCGCTGGATTACCTGGCGCGCATGGAATTCTTCGCGTCCCGCATGGATGAAGGATTCCTGTGATGAACGAGGACATGGCCCCTGCTGAAAACGCGGCCACCGCCACCGACCTGGTGGAGATCTGGACCGATGGAGGGTGCAAACCCAATCCCGGCCCCGGTGGCTGGGGCGCATTGCTGTGTTATCGGGGGCAGGAACGCGAACTGTCGGGTGGCGAGGCGGAAACCACCAATAACCGCATGGAACTGACTGCCGCCGCCGAGGCGCTGGAGGCGTTAAAACGCCCCTGCCGCATCGTGCTGCATACCGACAGCGAATACGTGCGCAATGGCATAACGCGGTGGAGCACGGGCTGGGTGCGGCGCAAGTGGCGCAATGCATCCGGGGATCCGGTGGCGAACATGGATCTGTGGCGGCGGCTGCTGGATGTCAGCGCGAAGCATGACATCGAATGGAAATGGGTCCGTGGCCATTCCGGTGACGTGAATAACGAACGCGTTGACCAGCTTGCCACTGCCGCGCGCGATGCGATGGGCATTCCCTATCCCAAGCGCGGGAAATGAGGCGCGCGGCCCTGCCTGTCATGGCTGCGCGGCGATCCCTGCCGGGGCGTCTGGTGAAGCTTTTTGAAAATAGCTTCACCGGACGCCCTGTTTTTTGAAAAAAAGACGGCCATGAGGGCCTTTGCCGTTCCTGTTGGCAGTCGGTTCTGAACCGGCCTGCCGGGGCGGGGCTGGTCCCGTTTCCCGCCCCACGTCCCATGTGGGCGTGCGGCAGGTCCGTGATCCTGTAATGACAGTCGCGATATGTGGATGTTGACGGAACTGTTGTAACACGTCACCACGATCGGTAATCGCGCAACCCAATGCAGGACGGATGCTCATGACACGCCCCATCATTCTTGACCTGATACCCGGCGCGCAGGGAACGGCGACCCTGCTGGCGGCGCTGCAGGTACCAGACCATGTGCGTCCGGTGCTGGTGCTGTTCAGCGGCAGGGCAACCGAGGTCGAGGTGGCGCTGGCGCATGCCCGCGACCTGTTGGACCAGTATGGGCTGGAGGACGTGGCGGTGCATGCGGGCTGTCCCGGCCCGATGGTGCGGGACGGGGGCGTGGGCAGCGACCTGCCCACGGGGCAGGACGGTCTGGGGGCGCTGCATCTGGTGCAGGCCGTGCGTGCCTGTCCTGCGGACAGCGTGAGCATCTGCTGTTCCGGTCCGCTGACCACGCTGGCCCTTGCACTGGTGCAGGCGCCCGATATCGGCGCGCACCTGCACGGGGTGATTGTGGATGGCGGGGCGTTTTACGTGCATGGCGACGCCACGACAGTGGCCGAACGCAACATTGCGGCCGATCCGGAAGCGGCGGCCACGGTGCTGGCGGCGGGCGTGCCCGTCACCCTCGTGCCGTTGGACTGCACGGCGCGCCTGAAGGCGGATGCGGTGTGGATGGAACAGCTTGAACCGATGGGGCGCGTGCCGGCTTCGATCGCGGGGCGGGTGCATGCGGAACTGGTGGCGGCACGCAACGGGGGCGCGCGGGGCAGCGGGGTGGATGTTTCGCTGCGTGCGGTGGCCCCGCTGCTGGCGCTGCTCAGCCCGGGGATTTTCAGCGGGCATATGGCGCATGTCGATGTGGAATGCCGCGGGGCGTTTACCCGTGGCATGACCGTGGCGCGGCGCATGGGGCCGCCGGGCGTGCAGCCCAACGTGCTGCTGCTCGATCGCATGTCGGTTGATGCGGGGCGTGGTGTGCTGCGTGACCTGTTGCTGAGCGTGCAGGCATGACCGGCGCGGACCATCGGAATTGCACAAAAATACAACGATCTGGTGCAAACTTGGGCCGCAGGCGATCATGACGGTTGCAGAACCGCCGCTCCGTCCAGTATTGGTCCCCGCATTCCGGTGCGTCCGTGGGCGCGAGTGTTGAGAACAGTGAAGCGTGTGGCGGCGCGGAGGTCTTCTGTATGGATCGGTCTGCAACATCCCCTTCAGCCCTGACGGGGGTGGTGAGGGGAAACGGTGACGCCGTATTCGCCACCATTGTGCGTTGCGCCGCCGCCCTGATCCTGCTGGGGCTGGGGGGGATGGTGGCCGTCATGGCGTGGGGCGCGCGCGGTGCGTTCGCGACGTTTGGCCCTGCCTTCATCGTGGACAAGGCGTGGAATCCCGTTACCCAGCATTTTGGCGCTGCTGCCCCCGTATTCGGCACGCTGGTCACGGCCCTGCTGGCCATTGCGCTGGCGGTGCCGCTGGCTTTTGGCATTGCAGTCTGGCTGACGGAAATTGCTTCGGCCCGCATTGCCGGTGTCATCGGCACGCTTATCCAGCTTCTGGCGGCGGTGCCGTCCATTATTTTCGGCATGTGGGGCTTTGCCGTGCTGGTGCCCTTCATGGCGCATTACGTGGAACCATTCGCCGGCCATACGCTGGGGCGCGTGCCGGGCATCGGCCCGCTGTTTCGTGGCGCGCCCTATGGCACCGGCTTCCTGACGGGTGGCATGATCCTGGCGGTCATGATCACGCCGTTCATTTCCGCCGTCATGCGTGACGTGTTCCTGTCCATGCCCGCCGTGCTGAAGGAAAGTGCCTATGGGCTGGGCATGACGCGGTGGGAAGTGGTGCGCCGCATCATCCTGCCCTGGTCGCGCACATCCGTGGTGGGGGGGATCATGCTGGGGCTGGGGCGTGCACTGGGGGAGACAATGGCGATCACGTTCGTCATCGGCAACGCGAACCATATTGGCTGGTCGCTGTTTTCGCCCGGTAATACCATTGCATCGCTGATCGCGCTGGAATTTCCTGAAAGTGCTATGGGAAGTCTCAAGTTTTCGTCGCTGATGGCCGCGGGTTTCCTGCTTATGCTGATTTCACTTGGAACACTGGTCTGTTCGCGGCTGCTGCTGCGCACCCGGGCGGCGGGTCGATAGATGGCCGGCCGCGAGAACACGACAGCCGTGGCGACTGCCGCGCCATGTGCTTCCGGCCGGTGGCAGGGCAACAGCCTGTCCGATATGCGCCGGCGCATGGTGGACCGGGTGGCGACGGGCCTGTGCTGGCTTGCCACGGTCCTTGTGCTGCTCATGCTGTTTTCCATCCTGTTCGTGCTGGTGCGCAACGGGCTGGGTGGGCTGCGCTGGGTTACGTTCGTGCATGTCACCCTGCCGCCGGGGCAGGGGGGCGGCCTTGCCAATGCCATCGTGGGCAGCCTGATCCAGACCGGGCTGGCCGTGCTGATCGGTGCGCCGGTGGGGCTGCTGGTCGGGATCTACCTTGCGGAATTTACGGCCACGGACGGGCGGTTCATCAATCTGGTCCGGTTCGTATCCGATCTGCTGCTGTCCGCGCCGTCCATTCTGGTGGGGCTGTTCATCTATATGATCGTGGTGGTGCCGACGGGGCATTTTTCCGGCATGGCGGGGGCGCTGGCGCTGTCCATGCTGGTGGTGCCGGTCGTGGTACGCACCACCGAGGACATGCTGCGCCTGGTGCCGCTGTCCATGCGTGAGGCGGCGATCGCGCTGGGCGCGCCACGGTGGCGGGTCATCCTGTTTGTCTGCCTGCGCGCCGCGCGTGACGGGGTGGCGACGGGCATCCTGCTGGCCCTTGCCCGTGTATCGGGCGAAACGGCGCCCCTGCTGTTTACCTCGCTTGGCAACATGAACTGGTCGGTATCCCCTGCCGCACCCATGGCCAGCCTGCCGGTGACCATCTACCAGTATGCCGGCGCAGCGTATGAAGACTGGACCGCGCTGGCGTGGACCGGGGCGCTGCTGATTACGGCAGGCATCCTTATGATCAACATAACCGTGCGGCTGGGGCTGGGACGTAACAGGAAATGAACATGACAGTGGCGGAAAAACAGCCGGTGCCAGCCGCGATTTCGGTGCGTAACCTCGATTTCTATTATGGCGCGAACCATGCGCTCAAGAATATCTCGATCGATTTCCCGCAGGGGCAGGTGACGGGCATGATCGGCCCGTCCGGGTGTGGCAAGTCCACGCTGCTGCGCGTACTCAACCGCATGTATGACCTCTATCCCGGCCAGCGCGCGACGGGGGAAGTCATTTTTGACGGCTGCAACATTCTTGGCCCGAAGGTGAACCTGAACGTGCTGCGGGCACGGGTGGGCATGGTGTTCCAGAAGCCCACGCCGTTCCCCATGTCGATCTATGACAACATCGCCTTTGGCGTGCGGCTGCATGAACGCCTTGACCGTACCGCCATGGATGCGCGGGTGGAGGATGTGCTCAAGCGCGTCGCCCTGTGGCCCGAGGTGCGCGACAGGCTGCACGATTCGGCGGCCGCGCTGTCGGGCGGGCAGCAACAGCGCCTGTGCATCGCACGGACCATCGCGACCCGGCCCGAAGTCGTCCTGCTTGATGAACCGACCAGTGCGCTCGATCCCGTGTCCACCGCCCGGATTGAGGAACTTCTGGATGAACTGAAGGCGGATTTCACCATCGCCATCGTGACCCACAACCTGCAGCAGGCCGCGCGCTGCGCCGATCAGGTGGCCTTTTTCTATATGGGGGAAGTGGTGGAAGTGGACAGCGCCGACCGCATGTTTACCGCCCCGCGCGAGAATCGTACGCAGGATTACATCACGGGCCGTTTCGGATAGGGCCGCATGCCTTACATTTTGTAGCAAGGTTTGCACACATTGAACACCTCCGCTGGTGTAGCGTTACGCTTACAGGCCTTGCATGATGACCGCGCGCCATGCAGGGTAGAAGGTAAGTTATAACAGGAGTAGACTAGGTCCCCATGATGAAGAAAATGATTCTGGCCGCCACGATCGTTGGCGGTATGGCTGCAGGTTTCTCCGGTCAGGCCGTCGCCGCGCACCACCATGCTCCCCCGCCGCCGCCGCCGGGTGGCTGTGGCATGATGGGTGGTCCGGGTGGCCCCGGCGGTTTCGGCATGCCGTTCCTGGGGAACGTGCAGCTGACCGCCGCGCAGCACAAGAAGCTGAAGGCCATCCTGCAGGACAGCCATCCTGACTTCCGTGCCGACATGGAAAAGGAGCACCAGCTCCACAAGCAGATCCAGGACCTGCTGGTCGTGCCGGGCAAGGTTGATGAAGCCCAGATCGTCAGCCTTCAGCAGCAGATCACCGCGATTCATCAGCAGCATGAAGCCGGTCGCCTGCAGACGGCCATCCGCATCCATGACATCCTGACCACGGACCAGCTGAACCAGATCCGTGACACGCAGGACAAGGTTGCCAGCCTGCATGAGCAGCTGCGTGCGCTGACGGCCCCGCCGGCGCCCGAAGATGCCAAGAAGTAAGACGCCCTGCCTGCTTCATGCAGGCTGAGGATTGAAAGGCGGCTGCCCGGCATGTCCGGGCAGCCGTTTTTTTATGCCTGTCCCGTAATGCTTGACATGGCTGGGGGCAGGGGATAAATCCCACCAACAATCAGGCACGTCACTTCGCGAGGGTTCGCGCAGTGGCGCGTCCTCTTTTGGGGAAATACGTTGTTCGAAACCCTGTCAGGCAAGCTTTCCGGTGTGTTCGATGGCCTCGCCAAGCGCGGAGCCCTGTCGGAAGCCGATGTTACGGAAGCCATGCGCGAGGTGCGTCTGGCCATGCTGGATGCCGACGTGGCGCTGCCTGTCGTCAAGGATTTCGTCAATAAGGTCCGTGAACGCGCCGTGGGGCACGAGGTGCTGGACAGCATCTCCCCCGGTCAGGCCGTCGCCAAGATCGTCAATGATGCGCTGATCGACGCACTGGGCGGCGCGGGCGCTGTTCCCCTCAACCTGAACGCGGCCCCGCCCGTGCCGATCCTGATGGTCGGCCTGCAGGGATCGGGCAAGACCACCACATCGGGCAAGATCGCGCGCCGTCTGGCGCAGCGTGAACGCAAGAAAGTGCTGCTGGCCAGCCTTGATACCCAGCGCCCGGCGGCCCAGTTGCAGCTGGCGCAGCTGGCTGAACGCGCGGGTGTGGCGTCGCTACCGATCATCGCGGGGCAGACCCCGGTCCAGATCGCACAGCGTGCGATGGATACGGGACGGCGTGAGGGGTATGACATCGTCATCCTCGATACCGCCGGTCGCCTGTCGATCGACGAGGCGCTGATGGACGAGGTCCGCGCCATCCGTGCCGAGACCGATCCCGCCGAAACCCTGCTGGTGGTCGATGCCATGACCGGGCAGGACGCGGTCAATACTGCCAAGGCCTTTAACGAGGCCGTGGGCGTGACCGGCGTTGTCATGACCCGTATGGATGGCGATGCCCGCGGTGGCGCGGCCCTGTCCATGCGCGCGATCACGGGCGCGCCGATCAAGCTGACCGGTTCGGGTGAAAAGCTGGACGCGCTGGAGGAATTCCATCCCGAGCGTGTGGCCGGTCGTATCCTTGGCCTGGGCGATATCGCAGGCCTGGTGGAAAAGGCTGCCGATACCCTGGATCATGAGGAAAGCGAGAAGCTTGCCCTCAAGATGATGCAGGGCAAGTTCGATCTTGACGATTACGCGGCGCAGATCCGCCAGATCAACAAGATGGGCTCGATTTCCGGTATCCTCGGCATGCTGCCCGGCATGGGCAAGCTGAAGGATGCGCTGGGGGACAAGGAACTTGATACCTCCGTCCTCAAGCGCCATCAGGCCATCATTTCATCCATGACCCGCAAGGAGCGGCGTACGCCCTCCATCATCAAGGCGTCTCGCAAGAAGCGCATTGCCGCCGGGTCGGGCACGACCGTGCAGGAGATCAACCGTCTGCTCAAGCAGTATGACGCGATGGCCTCCATGATGAAGCGGTTCAGCAAATTGGGGGTGAAGGGCCTGATGCGTCAGGGCCTGTCAGCCCTCATGCCCAATGGGGGGCGCCCCCCCGGTGGCGGCGGGCGTCCGCCGTTCGGCTGATCCCATAACGTCGTTTCCGTTTTCTCTTTTGTCTTTTTTCTGTCTGGAGAAGTCTTAAATGAGCCTCAAGATCCGTCTCGCCCGCGCCGGTGCGAAGAAGCGTCCCTACTACCACATCGTCGTGGCTGACAGCCGCTCCCCGCGTGATGGCCGCTTCATCGAGCGCGTTGGTTCCTACAACCCGATGCTGCCGTCCGACCACGCCGACCGCGTGCGTCTGGTTGCCGAGCGCATCACCCACTGGCTGTCCAACGGCGCGCTGCCGACCGACCGCGTGGCCCGTTTCCTGGGTAACGCAGGTCTGGCGCCGAAGCCGACCTGGAACGAGCAGCCCAAGAAGTCCGCGCCCAAGAAGCGTGCGCAGGAACGTGCCGCTGCCGCTGCTGAAGCAGCCGCAGCGTAAGGTTGTTGGCGCGATAGACAGGCAGGAAAGGCAGGCAGTCATTCCATGAACCGCGATCATGTCCTGATGGGTGTGGTGGGTCGTCCGCATGGCGTGCGGGGGCTGGTGCACGTGCACAGCTACACCGCCGTGGCGGAGGATCTGGCCACCTATGACGGGCTGGTCGATGACCTTGGTCGCCCGTGGCGGCTGTCATGGCATGGCAACGGCATCGCACGGCTGCATGACGCGGCGGGCCATGCCATTGACAGCCGCGAAGCCGCCCAGCAGATGGTCAACCGCAAGCTGTACGTGCCGCGCGCCAGCCTGCCCGAACCGGATGAGGACGAATTCTATTTCGCTGATCTGGTCGGGCTGGAAGCGCGCGAACAGGGTACGGACCGTGTGGTTGGCCGCGTGGCTGCCGTGCATGACTACGGCGCGGGCACCAGCCTTGAAATCGATGGCCCGGGTGGCAACATCCTGCTGCCATTTACCGAAGGCTGCGTGCCGGTGGTAAATGTCGGCGCGGGATGGATCGCCATCTGCCAGCCAGATGAGATCGAGGTTCCCGTCGAATGCTTTCCTGGCACCGCAGGGCAGGGGGACGCACCATGACGTGGCAGGCGACGGCGCTGACGCTGTTTCCCGACATGTTCCCGGGTACCCTGGGGCATTCACTGGCCGGACGCGCGCTGGAGCGTGGTATCTGGTCGGTGGAGGCGCGTGACATGCGCGACTACGGGTTGGGGCGGCATCGGGTTGTGGATGATACGCCGTTTGGCGGCGGGGCAGGCATGGTCATGCGCCCCGATGTCGTAGCGAGCGCGATTGCCGATATTGACCTTGCGGGACGACCGCTGGTCTATCCCACGCCGCGTGGACGGCGGCTGATGCAGGCGGATATCCGTCGGTATGCGGCGGGTCCGGGTGTCGTGGTGCTGTGTGGGCGGTACGAAGGGGTGGACGAGCGTGTGCTCGAAGCCTCGGGTGCCGAACAGGTCTCGATAGGGGATTACGTCCTGTCGGGCGGGGAAGTGGCGGCGACCGTGCTGCTGGATGCCTGCGTGCGGCTGCTGCCGGGCGTGATGGGATCGGGCGAAAGTGCTGTCGAGGAAAGCTTTTCCGACGGTCTGCTTGAATATCCGCTTTATACCAAGCCGGCACAATGGGACGGGCGCGACGTGCCCGAAGTCCTGCTGTCCGGTCATCATGCCGCGATCGCGAAATGGCGACGCGCGGCATCCGAGACGGTGACGCAGGCGCGTCGGCCGGACCTGTGGGCCGCCTACCAGGCGGGTACGGGTCAAGACATTTCCCGGACCGCAGGCCCCCGTGCCGATGCGGACCGGCTGAACTGAACATGAAATCCTATCGAACGAGGACCGGATCATGAACATCATCCAGAAGTATGAGGCGGAAGAGATCGCCCGCCTGACCGCCATCCGCGCCGTGCCGGAATTCGCACCGGGTGACACCGTGCGCGTCGGCGTGGAAGTGGTCGAAGGCACCCGCAAGCGCGTGCAGAACTACGAAGGCGTTGTGATCGCCCGCTCCAACAAGGGCCTGAACAGCAACTTCACCGTGCGCAAGATTTCCAACGGTGAAGGTGTGGAGCGTGTGTTCCCGCTGTATTCCCCCACCATTGCGGATATCACGGTTGTCCGTCGCGGCGTGGTCCGTCGCGCGAAGCTGTATTACCTGCGCGGCCGTCGCGGCAAGTCCGCCCGTATTGCCGAGCGCAAGCGTGAGGTTGCAGCACCTGCAGCCACCGCCGCAGCCGAGTAATACGCTGACCCTTCGCCCGTTTCCCGCCAGCATGGTGGAAACGGGCGAACCGTTTTCATGCAAGAATTCGTGGCTGCCCGTTGCGTGCGTATCCTGCGCGTGATGGCGGCCTGTTTCCGTCCGGGAGAGGAATATCAAGATGGCCCCGCGCACATTGTTCGACAAGATATGGGACAGCCATGTGGTCGAAACCCTTCCGGACAAGACGGCCATCCTCTACATCGACCGGCACCTTGTGCATGAAGTCACCAGCCCGCAGGCGTTCGAAGGGCTGCGCCTGAGCGGCCGCCGCCTGCGTCACCCCGATGCGACGATCGCGGTGGTGGACCACAACGTGCCCACTTCCGACCGCACCCTGCCGATCGAGGAAGCCGACAGCCGTAACCAGATCGAGACGCTGGAACGCAATGTCAGGGAATTCGGCGTGCCGTATTTTCCGCTGCTGTCTGCGCGTCAGGGCATCGTGCACGTGGTCGGGCCGGAGCAGGGCATCTCGCTGCCGGGCATGACCATCGTGTGTGGTGACAGCCACACCTCCACCCACGGTGCGCTGGGGGCACTGGCGTTCGGTATCGGCACGTCCGAGGTCGAGCACGTGATGGCAACCCAGACCATCCTGCAGAAGCCCGCAAAAAACATGAAGGTCGTGGTTGAGGGGCAGGTCGGCCCCGGCGTGACCGCCAAGGACATCATGCTGGCGATCATCGGCCATATCGGGACGGCGGGCGGCACGGGACATGTGATCGAATTCGCGGGGTCCGCCATCCGTGACCTCGACATGGCAGGCCGCATGACGATCTGCAACATGTCGATCGAGGCAGGCGCCCGCGCGGGACTGGTCGCGCCTGACGAGACCACATTCGAATATGTCCGTGGCCGTCCCTTCGCGCCCAAGGGCGAGGCGTTTGACGAAGCTGTTGCCTACTGGAAGACGCTGGCATCCGACGAAGGGGCCCATTACGACCGTGTGGTGGAACTGCGCGCGGAAGATATCACGCCCGTGCTGACATGGGGCACCAGCCCTGAAACTGTCATTCCCGTGACCGGAAACGTGCCTGATCCGGCCAGTGAAGCCGATCCGTCGCGGCGCGCGCAGATGCAGCGCATGCTGGACTACATGGGGCTGGAAGCCGGGCAGAAGATCGCGGGTACGCCTGTCGATGTCGTGTTCATCGGATCGTGCACCAATAGCAGGATCGAGGACCTGCGCGCTGCTGCCAGCATTGCCGCAGGCCGCAAGGTCGCGCCGGGCGTGCGGGCGATGATCGTGCCCGGTTCGGGCATCGTGAAGGCGCAGGCGGAAGAGGAAGGGCTGGACAAGGTATTCCTTGAGGCCGGGTTTGAATGGCGTGAGGCCGGGTGTTCGATGTGCCTTGGCATGAATCCCGACCGGCTGACGCCAGGGCAGCGCTGCGCATCCACCTCCAATCGTAATTTCGAGGGCAGGCAGGGCCCCGGCGGTCGTACGCACCTGCTGTCCCCCGCCATGGCCGCTGCCGCTGCCGTGACCGGAACCCTGACTGATGTGCGGGAGCTGATCTGACAATGGATAAATTCACCGTCCTTACGGCCGTCGCCGCCCCCCTGCCGGAAGAGAACATCGATACCGACAAGATCATTCCGGCGCGGTTCCTCAAGACCACCAAGCGTTCGGGTCTGGGCGTGCATGCGTTTGACAGCATGCGCTACCGGCCCGATGGCACGGAAAACCCTGATTTCGTGCTGAATCAGGAACCATACCGCAAGGCCGAGATCCTGATCACCTATGACAACCTTGGCTGCGGGTCGTCGCGTGAGCATGCGCCGTGGGCGCTGCTGGATTTTGGTATCCGCTGCGTGATCGCGCCGTCATTTGCCGATATTTTCAACAACAACTGTTTCAAGAATGGCATCCTGCCCATCGCCCTGCCGCGTGACGTGTGCACGCAGTTGATGGAGGATGCCCGTCAGGGCGCCAATTCCCGCCTGACGGTTGATCTGGCGCGGCAGGTCATTGTCCGCCCTGACGGGCAGGAAGTGCCCTTTGATGTCGATCCGCTGCGCAGGCAGCTGCTGCTGGAAGGGCTGGATGATATTGGCCAGACGCTGCAGCATGAAAAGGCGATCACCACCTTTGAGCAGCGCCGTGCGAAAGCACAGCCGTGGATCCCGCATATCGTCCTTGACTGAGGGCGCGCGCCGCATCTCAGCAGACCGTTCATAAAACAGATTATCCGGATGGGAAACGTCATGTCCGCACCCAAGAAGCTCCTGATCCTGCCTGGCGATGGCATCGGCCCCGAAATCATGCGGGAGGCCCGGCGCATCATGGACTGGATGGCGCAGGCGCGTGGCATCCGTTTCGATATCAGTGAGGATCTGGTGGGCGGCGCGTCGCTGGCGGTGCATGGCCAGCCGATCACGCAGCAGGTGATTGATGCTGCACGCGCAGCGGACGCGGTCCTGTTCGGTTCGGTGGGTGACCCGAAATGGGCATCGGCCGGGTTTGACCGCCGGCCCGAAATCGCGATCCTGAAGCTGCGTCAGGAACTGGGCCTGTTCGCCAACCTGCGCCCGGCCAAGGTGTTCGACTCGCTGGTGGATGCCAGCACGCTCAAGCCCGATGTCATTCGTGGCCTGGACATCATGATCGTGCGCGAGACGGTGGGCGGGATCTATTTCGGTACCCCGCGCGGGATCGAAACCCTGCCCGACGGGTCGCGTCGCGGCATCAATACCGAAGTCTATACCACGGCGGAAATCGAACGCGTGGCCCGTGTCGCCTTCGACCTGGCGCGCAAGCGTGACAACCGCGTGTGCTCGGTCGAAAAGTGCAACGTGATGGAAAGCGGCCTGCTGTGGAAAGAGGTGGTGACCGCACTGCATGACCGGGAATACAGTGATGTCGAACTAAGCCACATGCTGGCTGATAACTGCGCCATGCAGATGGTGCGCAACCCGCGGCAGTTTGATGTGATCGTGACGGGTAACCTGTTTGGTGACCTGCTGTCCGACCTTGCTTCCATGCTGACCGGCAGCCTTGGCATGCTGCCTTCGGCCACACTGGGCGCAAAGGGCGAAGATGGCCGCACGCCCGCGCTGTATGAACCGATCCATGGCAGCGCGCCCGATATCGCGGGGCAGGGCAAGGCGAACCCGCTGGCGCAGATCCTCTCGTTTGCCATGCTGCTGCGGTATTCGTTCGATATGCAGGAAGATGCCGCAATGATCGAGGCAGCGGTGTCCAATGTGCTGGACAGGGGACTGCGCACGCCGGACATCATGAGCGCGGGCAGGACGGAAGTGAACACTGCTGGAATGGGCGAAGCCGTAGTGGCCGAACTGGACAAGCTGAACAAGACGGCCTGACCTGTCCAGATTATTGCATGACTGTCGAAACGGGCTGACATGATATTCATGCCAGCCCGTTTTTGATTCCGGGGCTGTTAATGCTCCGCAAAACAGACAGAAGTTTTTGGTGAAGCTTTTTTCAAAAAGCTTCGGAAGGCGCCACCTTTCTGAAAAAAGGTGGCATCCATGCACTTTCGCTTACAGGCCGGGCTTCAGCACATAGCCCTTGCCGCGCACCGTCTGCAGGAATCGTGGCTCACGCGGGTCGGGTTCGATCCGGCGGCGCAGGCGGGTGACCTGCACATCCACCGCGCGTTCCCCGATTTCTTCCATATCCAGCGTGGTTGCGATGTCGGTGCGTGACAGGATTTCGTTGGGGTGGCGGGCAAGAACCGACAGCAATGCCGATTCGCCGCCCGTCAGGTGCACGATTCCCTGCGCGTTGGACAGCAGGCCCCGCACCGGGTCGAATTCCAGTTCCCCCAGCCGCACGATCCGCAGGTTGCTGCTGGGGGCAGGCGGGACGAAACGGCGCAGGTGCGCCTTGAGCCGCAGCAGCAGTTCGCGCGGTTCAAATGGTTTGGCCAGATAGTCATCGGCCCCGGCCTCCAGCCCGATGATCCGGTCTTCCGGCTCACCGCGTGCGGTCAGCAGCAGGATGGGGAAATGCAGCTTCTCCCGCCGCAGTTCGCGGGTCAGTTCCAGCCCGTTTTCCCCCGGCATGGTAATGTCCAGCACCAGCGCATCAGGCTGCATGAAGCCCAGGACCTGCCGCGCCTCCTGCGCGGAGGACGCCGCGCTGACACGGAATCCCTGCTCGCTCAGGTAACGCTGCAGCAGGCGGCGCAGGCGGGGATCATCATCCACGACCACCACATGTGCATCCACGATCATGCTGTCGTGGGGCAGGGAGGAGTCGCAGGCCGTCTGGATCATGGGGAACTCCGGTCGGGGTGGTGAAGGGCATCGGTGGATACGCCGGGGGCATCCGATTCGTCTATCAGCCCGTGCATGACGCGGCGAAAGCCGTCCACAGCCTTGCCGCCCGCGTTGCGGTACACACGCAACAGAACCTCACGTTGCAGGGAAAACAGATGGTTTTCAATCTCGCTTCCCCGCGTGGTCAGGTACAGCTGCCGCCGCCGCCTGTCCTGTGCCGCCGTTTCCTGCCGCACAAGGTCCATGGACAGCAGTTCGCCCAGTGCGCGGCTCATGCTCTGCTTGGTAATGCTCAGCGTATCCAGCAGCGCCCCCACCGTCATGCCGGGCTGGAGTGCTATGGCCTGCATGATGCGGTAATGCGCATGCCCCAGCCCATGCGCATGCAGCGCATCGTCTATGATGGCCGTAAACGACCGGCAGGCAAGCATGAGCAGGTCCTGCGCCTGGCGCATGTCCTCGTCGCGCAGGAACAGCAGTTCCACCCCCGCGCCAGCAGACGCGTGACGGGCGGATGGGGAGCGGACAGGGGGTGTCACGTCAGGCTGGTCCGGATCAGGCGATACGCCCGGTCAGTCGGTTGCGCAGCCGGGTGATGCGCCCGATTTCCGACAGGCGACGGTCAAGGAATTCCTCGACCGAGGCAGGATTGCCCCCACGTGTCAGCCAGAACAGCAGGGTGGATACATAGACACCGCTGAGTGTCATGCGCTTGGTGACATAGGTGAACCCGGTGGAGGTATCCCCCGCTGCCTGCCAGATTGCGTTCACGCTGCGGCCCAGCGTGCGGGCGAGGACGCGGGCATGGGTCGGCACCATCAGCACCGCCAGCGCCTGCCGTATGGCGGCGCGGTGCGGGGCGGCGTGGTCCAGCCGGAACATTACGGCGGCGCGGACGCGGCGGCTGATCTTGCGGCTGCGGAAGCTGTTGGTCGCCGCCATCATGTCCCGGTCCATGAGGTCAAAACACGATTCGGCCACCTGCGCCATGCCGTCGGGGAACAGCAGGTCCGCGTCTTCTCCCGCGCACTGGCGCAGCAGGGCGGTCGTCCATGGCTGGCTGCCCGCGCGCGGGTCCGCCAGAAAGCGGCGCAGTAGCGCGTCACCCTGTGGTGAGTTCTGGAGCGCGGGCGGTTCCAGCGCGGATGTCGCGGCGGCAACCAGTGCTGAAAGATTCATGGGCGCTCTCCGTAACGTGCCATTTCGCTATCAAATCCCATGCGGCCAAGGTCGGTCATACGCATGGGGTAGAGGATTCCGTTCAGGTGATCGTATTCATGCTGGAATACATTGGCCAAAAAGCCTGATGCAATGCCATGGGTTTCCTGCCCGTCCGCATTCGTGCCGCGCCAGGCGATGCGGCGGTACCGCGGCACCCACCCGCGCAGGCCGGGAATGGACAGGCAGCCTTCCATCCGGTCAACCATTTCATCATCCACCGGTTCCAGCACAGGGTTGATCAGGGCGGCGGGCAGGCGGGGTGGATCGTCCTCGCCGCTGCTGCGGGTGGCGGGCACGCGATAGACGAACAGCCGCAGCCCCTGGTACACCTGCGGGGCGGCCAGTCCCACGCCACCCGCGTCCAGCATGGTTTCGATCATGTCGGCCACCAGCGTGCGGATGGCGGGGGCCTGCGGGTCGGCAACCGGCTGTGCGGGCTGAAGAAGCACCGGATGGCCCATGCGGGCGATCTTGAGCAGCGTCATGGACACAAACACCCTTCCTGTTTTGGGGAACATGTATATGACAGCACAGGCGCGCAAAGCGGAGCACGAAAATCATTTGTTCCCGGAAGCGGGAATGATTTGTGTTGCCGGGCGCGAGTGTGATATAGGTGCGGCCCGTTTGGGAATCGCACGAAGGGAATGGCCTCGGGCGGACGTTCCCCAAGTTTCAGTTTCATGGATCATCCATACCGGATGGCAGATCAGGAGTTGACGACCCAGTGCAGGTTCTCGTTCGTGACAACAATGTTGATCAGGCCCTCAAGGCCCTCAAGAAGAAAATGCAGCGCGAAGGCATCTTCCGTGAAATGAAGCTGCGTCGTCATTATGAAAAGCCGTCAGAGCGCAAGGCGCGTGAGGCTGCCGAAGCCGTGCGTCGTGCCCGCAAGATGGAGCGCAAGCGTCTGGAGCGTGAAGGCTTCTAAGCCCTCCGTTATCGGAATTCGGGTCTGACCCGCAAAAAAGCCGGCACCTGCAGGGGAGCCGGTTTTTTTGTGTCCGCAGTCAGGGTAAAGCCATGGATATGGAGTCGTCGCCCCTTACCGAAAACATGCCGCCCCCGGCACAGGGATGGCGCAGGCTGCGTGAGCGTTTGATCCGCCGGATCCTGCCGCGGTCCCTGCTGGGGCGTATGCTGCTGATCGGGTTCATTCCCATGCTGGCCACGCAGGCCATTTCGCTGGAACTGTTTTACGGGAATTACCTGCAGATCGTCTCCCGTCGCCTGTCGGGTGACATGGCCACCACCATTTCCCTGACGCTGGACCTGCTGGAACGCTACCCATCCCCCGCCGACCGGCGATGGATACTGGAAGATGCCGGCCGCCGTTCCGGCCTGGTGATGACATTGCACGAAGGCGCAAGCCTGAACCGCAGCGGGTCCAACCATGTGCTTGGCCCCATTGATGACGACCTGGTGCGTGACCTGCGGGCGACCGTGCGCTGGCCCACTTTCGTGGACTGGAAGCAGGCACGCCATCGCGTGGTGATTGGTGTGCAGACACCCATCGGAGTGCTGCAGGTTGTAGCCCCGCGCAAACGGCTGGACGTGGCGCCTGTATGGCTGTTCGTGGCGTGGGCGTCGGGCAGTGCGCTGGTGCTGTTTCTGATTGCGGCACTGTTCATGCGCAACCAGGTGCGGGCCATCCGCAGGCTGGCACGGGCGGCGCAACTGTTCGGACTGGGGCGCGACACCGTGCCCATCGTGCCCGAGGGTGCGCAGGAAATCCGCAAGGCGGCGATTGCCTTCAACCGCATGCGTGACCGTATCAACCGTTTTGTGGAACAGCGCACGACCGTTCTGGCCGGTGTATCGCATGACCTGCGCACGCCACTGACACGGCTGCGCCTGTCACTGGCCATGCTGCCGCGTACAGGCATGGTCAACGCTGCCGACCTGCAGCCCGATATTGCCGACATGATCGGGGATATCGTGGAAATGGAGCATATGATCGAGGGATATCTGTCCTTCGCGCGTGGGGAAGGGGCGGAGAAGCCTGCCACGATCCGCGTGGAGGACCTGTTCGATGAAATCGTAATCGCTCTGCGCCGGATGGGCGCGCGGGCCGGGACCGGTGCCATCACGCCCCCGGATCTGACCGTAACCGGGCGGGGCAACGCGTTGCGTCGTGTCCTGAACAATGTGGTGGAAAATGCCCGCAGGCATGCGACCTATATCGAACTGTCAGCCGAGCGCGGGCGCAGGGAAGTCTTCCTGTATATCGATGACAACGGATGTGGCGTGGAGGAATCGCGGCGCGAAAGCGTGTTCCGTCCGTTCGAAAGCGGCAATGAAGGTGGGACCGGGCTTGGACTTGCGATCGCGCGCGACATAATTCACGCCCATGGCGGCCATATCGGTCTGGAGGCCGGGCCGCTGGGCGGCGCACGGGTCAGGATTGTCCTGCCGACCTGAAGGGGGCGGCAGGTCAGGCCAGATGATCAGGGCAGGGTGTTGCCCGACCCGCCATGGCCGGGGCCGCCGTTCATGCTGTTCATCGGGCCGGTGCTGCCGCCGTATGTGCTGCTCATCTGGCTGAGGGGGTTGTAACGGCCCACATTGCCCAGGATCTGCTGCATGATGTTGATCTTGGTGCCCGGCGTGGGGGTCTTGCCCGGCGCCATGGAGACGTAGCGGGCGTCATCCTTGTGCAGGGTACGCAGGTTGCGCAGGATGCCGTCCTGGTCAAACGTCAGCACCACCACTTCCTGCCTGCGCACGCGGGGGAAGCTGATCGGGACGATGACCTGCTTCATGGAGACATACAGCCATGTATTGTCATCGAATGTGGCACGCCCGGTGGGGGAACCCATCGCATCCATCACGTCGGAACGCGTGGTCTCGCCAATTTTCAGTTTGTTGTAATCATCCGCTTCCACCAGGGAGCCACGCTGGATGGTGCTGGGCTTGAAGACCGAACACCCCGACAGCGCAATTCCTGCCCCGATGACAGCGCATGAAAACAGGCGTAATGAACGCGAAC
Organism: Komagataeibacter oboediens; assembly: GCF_018491655.1. NCBI lineage: Bacteria > Pseudomonadati > Pseudomonadota > Alphaproteobacteria > Acetobacterales > Acetobacteraceae > Komagataeibacter > Komagataeibacter oboediens. The sequence continues at coordinate 121,030 of NZ_JABLUU010000004.1, forward strand.
GGGGCGGAGTGTCCTGTGGTGACCTCATGGTCCGGAAAATATCCTGAAATAAGGGCATGGCGTAAAAAGCGGTTCGTCTTTCCGGTGCCCGATTGGGAAAATGAAGTCAATCACAGATCGTCCCGGCGGTGGAAAAACACGAAAGACAGGGCCATATTTCCACACAGGCGGGCACCAGGGTGCAGGCCCCGTGAACAGACGCGCAGGAGTAGTATGAATGGATGCAGAATTTTCCCGCCCGCTTGCCGTGGGCCGCATCCCGGCCCGTGGCATGGAAACGGTGGTCGAGGCATCGGATGAGGAATGCCGCAGGCTGGCCCGCCGGTTCGGGATACCCGGCCTGCGCGACCTGTCCTGCCGGTACCGGCTGGCGCCGGGACAGGATGGGGAGGTACTGGCCGAAGGCTGGCTGACCGCGCATGTGACACAGGAATGTGTCGTAAGCCTGGAGGCGTTCGAGGACGTGCTGGCGGAATCGTTCACCGTGCGCTGCATCCCCGCGGAGCGTTTCCGCGAGGATGATGAAATCGATCCCTTTTCCATCGATGAAGTCCCCTATGACCGCGACAGCATCGACCTTGGCGAACTTGCGGCGGAAGAGCTTTCGCTGGCGCTGGATCCGTACCCGCACAAGCCGGGATGCGAGATTCCGGCCGAATTTGCGGGCAGTGAAGACGCCGAACCCGAAGAAACCGTGCGCAGGCAGCCTTTTTCCGCTCTGGCCGAGTTGAAAAAAAAGCAGAACTGACGCAAAGGAAGGGGCAGGAACGGGGGGCGCGGGTTTTTGCGTCTTGCGCATCATCACTTGCGCAAGTGCAAATGATCTGTTAGAGCGCCCCCCTCAATTATTGATAACTGACCGGTGTATCGCCACGATGGTGTGCCTGCCGGTTGTGATCCAGATCGGAGGGGCCCAGGCCCATGGCTGTACCCAAGAGAAAAACCTCGCCGTCCCGTCGTGGCATGCGCCGCAGCCACGCGGCACTCAGCGTTCCGGCACATGCGGAATGCTCCAACTGTGGCGAACTGAAGCGCCCGCATCACGTCTGCAGCCACTGCGGACATTATGACGGCCGTGAAGTCGCATCTGCCGGCAAGGCACTGAAGACGGCGGTCCGCGCCTGATAACAGGACGCTGCTGGCGTCATTACCCGGCAAAGGCGCAGTTCGCATGGACTGCGCCGATGGGCGTGCCTGAGGCCGTCCTGTCCGGGTCGCGCTGGGGCGGGGACATGCCAAAGTGTACGTCCCCGATCTTGCGCGTTCCTTCCTTACCCGGCACAAGACGAGCATGAGCGAGACAGGTTTCTCCTTTTCCGAGACTGGGTCCTATACCCTGGCCATAGATGGCATGGGTGGGGATGGTGGTCCGGAAGTTGTGGTGGCCGGACTGGCGATTGCGGCAGACCGACATCCTTCGGCCAGGATTCTTCTGGTGGGGGATGAGGCAAAGTTGTCCGGCCTTCTGAGCCGCCATCCACGCGCGGCCGCCATCTGCACAATCCTTCCGGCCGGTTCGGCAATTCCCATGGACATGAAGCCCACGGCGGCGTTGCGCGTGCGCGATTCCTCCATGCGGCTGGCCATGGATGCGGTGGCCAAAGGGGCCGCGCAGGGTGTCGTATCCGCCGGGAACAGCGGGGCGATGCTGGCGCTGGCCAAGATCGTGGTCAAGACACTCCCCGGCATAAGCCGCCCGGCCATGGCGGCACTCAGCCCCACGACACGCGGCGACGTGGTCATGCTTGACCTCGGCGCGAACGTATCGTGCGACTGGCGCAACCTTGTGGAATTCGCCGTCATGGGCGAAGCCTTCGCCAAGGCGGTGTTGGGCCTGCCCGCACCGACGATCGGACTGCTGAATGTCGGGTCGGAAGAACTGAAGGGCGATGAACGCCTGCGCCAGGCGGCCGAAGTGCTGCGGGGTAGCGCGCTGGCCGGACAGTTCCACGGCTTTGTCGAAGGTCATGACATTACGGCGGGTACGACCGACGTGGTGGTGACCGACGGCTTTACCGGCAACGTGGCCCTGAAAACCGGAGAAGGCGCGCTGAAGATGGCGTTCACCCTCCTGCGGCAGGTCTTTACGTCCAGCCTGCTGGGCCGGATCGGTTATCTGCTGGTTCGTCCGGGACTGGAACGGATGAAGGAATGGCTGGACCCGCGCCGGTACAATGGCGCGGTGTTCGTCGGCCTGAATGGTGTTGTGGTCAAGTCACATGGCGGCACGGATGCCGAAGGGTTCGCCGCTGCGGTCGATGTGGCAATGGACATGGTCACGCACCGCTTTACGGATGGCATACGTGACCGCCTTGCGCATATGGAAAACCTGACATCCGTCAAGGTGACTCCGGACCCGCAGCAGGCGGTGGCTGCATCCTGACCCTGTAACATCCGGTATGGGGCAGGCTGCCATGGCTGATCCCACCCGTGCATGTGAGATGATATTGGTGGAAAAACAGGCATGACGGCGAAACGCTCGCTTCTGTCCGGATTCGGTGGTTACCTGCCCGAGCGGATCGTGACCAATGATGAACTGGCGTCCCGGCTCGATACATCCGATGAATGGATCCGGGGGCGTACCGGCATCGGCCAACGCCATATCGCCGGTGAAAACGATACCGCCGTTTCCATGGCGGCGCAGGCCGCGCGCCGGGCGCTGGATTACGCTGGTGCAGCACCAGACGATGTTGACGCCATCATTGTCGCGACCAGCACGCCTGATCAGGCATTCCCCTCGACCGCCGTGCGCGTGCAGGCCGAACTGGGCATGACGTCCGGATTCGGCTTTGACCTTGCAGCAGCATGCTCGGGCTTCATCTATGCGCTGTCCATGGCCGATTCGCTGATTCGCAGCGGCCAGGCTCGTTCAGTGCTGGTGATCGGCAGCGAAGTCTATTCGCGTATCCTCGACTGGTCGGACCGTGGAACATGCGTGCTGTTTGGTGACGGTGCCGGGGCTGCCTTCCTGACCGCCGCCGGACCGGATGACGGGGATGCGGGCATCCTGTCCACCCACCTGCATTCGGACGGGCAGTATGGCGACCTGCTGTATGTCGATGGCGCCACGGGGCAGCATGACAGGCCCGCCCATTTGCGCATGCAGGGGCGCGATGTGTTCCGTCATGCGGTGGGCAAGCTATCCGCTTCGGTTGATGAGGCGCTGGCGGCGAATAACCTGAGCCATGCGGATGTGAACTGGCTTGTGCCGCATCAGGCCAACCTGCGCATCATTGACGGCGTGGCGCGCAAGCTTGCGCTGCCGGCGGAACGGGTGGTGGTGACGGTGGACCGGCATGCCAATACATCGGCCGCATCCATTCCCCTGGCGCTGAACGAAGCCGTGCGGGACGGGCGCATACGTAAGGGTGACCTTGTGCTGATGGAAGCGCTGGGTGGCGGACTGACATGGGGTTCGGCACTGGCGCGGCTGTAATGTCGTTTCGGTACCACATTGAAATGGATGCGCAATAAACCGCCTGCGCACTGAATACATTCAATTGACGATGATGGCGCTCATGCATAACGTTTACGCATGAGCACCGTGACACGCGCCACTCTGGCAGAACAGATATATGATCAGGTCGGGCTGTCCCGCCATGAATCCGCCGATATTCTGGAAGATATTCTGGAACGGATGGCACGGACACTTGAAACCGGCGATACCTTGAAAATAAGCGGGTTTGGCACGTTCTCTGTCCGGCAGAAGGGGCAGCGCACGGGCCGTAACCCGAAAACAGGGGTGGAAGTGCCGATTCTTCCGCGTTCTGTTCTGGTGTTTCGCCCCAGCCAGCTGCTTCGTGCCCATGTCAATGGACAGTCCGGTGGGGAAGGCCCGCCGGAAGGAGACGATGAATGAGCACGCAGCACGAAGCGCCAGCCGAAACCGTGTCAACGCAGGCCATGACGCAGCCGGATACGGACAGCCTGCCCATTTACGAGGTCGCGCGTGAACTCGGGCTGGCCCAGCATGTCATGCGCATGTGGGAATCCCGTTTCCCGCAGTTGCATCCGCTGCGGGGGCAGGGTGGACGGCGGTACTATCGCCCGCATGATATCGCGGTGCTGCGGCGGATTGCCGACCTGCTGTATGTCCGTAAGCTGTCTGTTGCGCAGGCGCAGGCGGAACTGGGGCAGGACGCGGCCCTGGCTGCGGAACCTTCACCCGTGATCGATGCCGCACCCGCGGCCCCGGTCGCGCCGGAAGTCGCCCCTGCGCATGTCGCGGCAGAGATACCGGTCACGCCGGTTCCGCCGGTAGAGCAGGCACAGGGGGAAGAACCTGTCGCCGGAGACACCCCGGCGCAGCCGGAGCACGCGCCTCCGGCGACCATGACTGTCGAACAGGTCATGATTATCGAAGAAACTGTCGGGACCATACAGGTGCCGGACGCCGCTGCCCCGGTTCATGAAGTCTCGCAGGATACGGCACCGGTGGATGACGCGCCCCCGATCGCTGCTGCGTCCGAAGATGCTGCGATGTCGGATGACGATGCGACGGATGAAGACGAAATGCCGCTTGAGCAGATCGTCATGATCGAACTGGAACGCCTGCAGGGGGAAAACGCCATGCTGCGTGAAAGCCTGCGTGGCGTGCTGGTGGAACTGCAGGCCCTGCGTGAGATGGTGCCTGTCTGATTTATCCGGTTTTTTTTCATTTTTGCGCATATCGTGGCTTGCCGTCCCCTAACTGGCCTGCTACACCCTGCGCATCGCAGACAGGCGGGCAGTAGCGCAGCCTGGTAGCGCATCAGTCTGGGGGACTGGGGGTCGTGGGTTCGAATCCCGCCTGCCCGATATCCCTGTCTGCGATAAAAAATTATGGGCGATCGCCACGATTGAAGCACCTGAAACCGGGTGCTTTTTTTGTATCTTCCGTTCGCCTGTGCGTCAGTACCGCGCACGGCTCCAGTTCAGCCACAGCATGTGCAGCACCGCCATGATGGCAGGCCCGACAAATAGTCCCAGCAGGTTCCAGCTTTCCGCGCCGCCCAGAATGCCGGTCAGCACCCACAGGAAGGGAAGCTGGGTTGATCCGCCAATCAGGGCAGGGCGCACCAGGTGGTCCGCCAGCAGGATCACGGCAATCCCGAACAGAATGATGGCAATGGCCGTCAGCACCGCCCCGGTATTGATCACCAGCATCAGGGCGACGGCGCTGATGGCGATCAGGGCGCAGAAGGGGATCATGGCCGCAATGGCGGTTATCACACCAAACAGGAAGGGGTGGGGCGCACCTGCGACCAGATAGGCAAGGCCCATCAGCATGCCTTCGCCAATTCCCACCAGTACCAGCCCCGATACCGAACCATGGACGGATGCGATAATCTGTAATGCAATCCGTTCGCCCCTTTTGCCAAAAGCGCGACGGGAGACGTTCAGGGACTGGCGGATGACCGAATCCCCGTCCTTGAGCAGGAAAAACAGTGTCAGGATGGCAAAGGTGAACAGCAGCACCCGATGCAGCACCTGTGATCCAAGCTGCTGGGTGACCTTCATGCTCTGCCCGATATTCATCGACCCGAGAAGGGCGGACACATCGGCAGGGTTTTTCAGGTGATCGTTCCACCATGCCTCGACTGTCTGCCGCCCATAGGGCAGGTGACTGACCCATGGCGGAAGGGGAATGCCCGAATGCCGCGCATCATTAAGCAACCTGAGCACGCTTTCCGCCTCGCGTCCCGCCTCAAGTCCGAACAGGGCCAGTGGCCCCAGGAAAATAAGGGCGATCGCCAGCGTGAACACGACAGGCAGCAGCGTGCGGTGGGCACGCGAATGCCACCGCGTGCGGGCACGCACATAAAGCGGCCATGACGCGATGGCGAATATGCAGCCCCAGATCAGCGATGGCAGGAACCCGCGTACGGTGTACAGCGCCAGCAGCACGAAAAACAGTGCCAGCCCCGCGCGCGCCATGCGCTGCGTGCGCTGGGTTGCGCTGAATGACCGGAAGGTTTGCATCGTGGATGCAGGATCCACGCGGCGGCCCGGCATGGGGGTGCCTGCCTGATCCTGATCCGCGTTGTAGGGATCCGTCATGGTCATTCCTCTGGAAAACGGGCTCGTGTCAGCAAAGACATTAATCCTATGTCGGCGTCGTCGTTTCAACGGCCCATAGGGCAAAAGCGTGAATCAGGGCGGCTTCTTTCAGGGAATCGAACCGGCCTGTCGCCCCGCGGTGTCCTGCTTCCATGTTCGTGCGCAGCATGATGGGCCGGTCCGACCGGTTGTTATCCCGCAGGCGGGCAACCCATTTCGCCGGTTCCCAGTAGGTGACACGCGGATCGGTCAGGCCGCCCATGGCCAGGATGGCGGGATAGGCGCGGGGGGCCACCTGTTCATACGCGGCATAGCTGGCGATCAGGTCATAGGCATCCGCGTCTTCCAGCGGGTTGCCCCATTCGGGCCATTCCGGCGGTGTCAGGGGCAGGGTGTCGTCGGACATGGTATTCAGTTCATCCACGAACGGTACTACCGCGACGATGCCTGCGAACAGGTCGGGCCGCATGTTGGCGATTGCGCCCATTACCATGCCGCCAGCCGACCGGCCGTCCGCCACGATCCGGCCCGGCGCGCCGAAGCCCGCATCGGTCAGGGATGTAGCACAGGCGATGAAATCGCTGAAGGTATTGGGCTTGTTGCGTCCCCGACCGCCCAGGAACCAGTTCCACCCCTTTTCCGACCCGCCGCGCACATGGGCAATGGCATAGAACCATCCCCGGTCCACAAGGCTGAGCACGCGGGTGGAGAAGACAGGGTCAATCGCGTGACCATATGATCCGTAACCATACAGCAGCAGCGGGGCGGAGCCGTCTATGGGGGTATCATGGCGCCCCAGCACGGTGACGGGCACCTGCTCGCCATCCGGCGCCTGCGCGCTCAGGCGCCAGCAGCGGTACTGCGCCGGATCATGGCCCGAGGGAACGGACTGCTGCTTGAGCAGGCGGTCCGCGCACGTCATCATGTCCTGTGCATGCCACTGCCGTGGCGTGGTGGGGGACTGGTAAATATAGCGCAGTTCGGTCGTGTCGTATTCATAGCCGCCTGCGAATGTCAGGTCATAGGCGGCCTCATCCGGCTCCAGCGCATGGGTGTGGCCGTCAAGGTCGCGAATGACGATGCGCGTGTTCGCATCCCGTCGTTCCCGCCATGCAATGTGACCCGACCAGACCATGCAGTCAGTAATGTAGCGACCCGGTTCATGCCCGATCAGGTCACGCCAGTTCTCGCGCCCCGGCGCGCTGTCGGGCGTGGTCATGATCTTGAAGTCATATGCGCCATCGGCATTGGTCAGGATGATGAAGTGGTCGCCCTGATGGTACAGCCCGTACATCAGCCCGGTCTGGCGCGGGGCAGCGCAGGCGGGCGCGGCCTTCGGGTCGTGGCCGGGAACCAGCCAGGATTCGGATGTGTCGTGGTTGCCAGTGGAAATGATGATCCAGCCACCCGAACGCGTCGCGTCCACGCCCACGAAGAAACCTGGGTCAGGTTCTTCGTATACCAGCGTATCCGTATCCTCCCCGATGCGGCGGCGATAGACGCGGGCCGGGCGGCCATGTTCATCCCGCCAGACCCAGAACAGGAAGCGGCTGTCGGGAGAAAAGACAAAGGCCCCGCTGCAGTTGTCCACGGAGGGCAGGGCGGGCGCGTCCGTACTGGCGAGGCGGCGGATGTGGATGCGATAGATTTCGGACCCCTGCGTGTCCTCGGCATAGGCGAACAGGGCATGGTCGGGGCTGTGGCTGGTGGTGGCGACGGCGTAATAGTCATGACCGCTGGCCGCCGCGTTGACATCCAGCAGTACCTCTTCCGCCTGTGGCTGGCCCACGGGGTAGCGTGTGTAGACGGGATACTGCGCGCCAGGGGCATAGCCGGTCTGGTAGAAGAATGGCCCGTGGGGGACGGCGGGATAGGTATCGTCAGGCTGTATCCGGCCCTTCATTTCCGCCACAAGCTGTTCCTGCAGCGTGTCCGTGCCCGACAGGACGGACTGCGTATAGGCGTTTTCCGCACGCAGGTGTTCGGCAATGTCAGGACGCAGCAAGGAGGGATCGCGCAGCACGTTCTGCCAGTTGTCGTCCTTCATCCACGCATATTCATCCTGACGCGTGCGGCCAAGCTGCGTGATGGTGCGGGGTATCTTGCGGGCAACGGGGGGAAGGGTCATCGCATGGTCCTTGCGCGGGCGGTGGCTCAGTCGGGTTTCGGGGCGTGCCAGCCCGTCAGGCCGCGGCGCAGGCGCTGGCCTTCGGGGGTGGCAGGATCGATCATGCCCGTGCGCAGGAACAGGTCGATCAGCACAAGGTTCACGTTGAACTTGAACTCATCGGTATCGCGGACCAGCGCATAGGCCTCCTCCAGCGGGATCAGGCGGAATTCCTCCACCTCCCCATCGGCGGGGGTGGGGACGAAATTGGCTGGCAGTTCCAGTTCGAAACAGTGCAGCACGTCACGGCGCAGCCCCTCGGGCCGGTCCAGCGCGTAGCGGATGTCCGCCGTGGCGCGGGCATGGGCCACCAGTTCGGGCGGCAGGCTGGCTTCCTCCGCCGCTTCCTTGATCAGGGCCTGTGCCGCCGTGTGGCCCGCCGGGATGCCGCCGGCCACCAGATGGTCCAGCTTGCCGGGGTCGAGGCGTTTGGTCATTGACCGCCGCGCGATCCACAGGTGCAGCCCATCAGGCCGCCGTACAAGTCCGTTAAGGTGCACGCCCGCCGCCATAAGGCCAAACAGCGGCAGAGCCCCGCGGTCAATGCGTGCCACGGGCGGCAGGGCCATGTCGGTCCAGACGTCAAACAGTTCGTGGTGGGAGCGGTAGGCACCTTCGCGGGCCATGGCCTCGCCCACCTGTTCCAGCCGGGCGGGGTCGGGCAGCGTGACGACGTGTCCCGCATGCGTCATGCCATGGCGCAGCAGGACCGGCAGCAGGTCGGGCTGCACCCATCCGGCGGGCTGCGTGCCCAGCCGGAATTCCAGCCGCCCGCCGGGCAGTACCGCCGTGTTGCAGGCGGCGATATGACGAAAAAAACCATCGAGGTTACGTGACATGATCCATCCCTGTCCTTCGGGCCATGGCTGGCATACCGGCTGCCCCATGGGCTGACAATCCTCCGGATGTCCCGCAATGGCGGGAGATATGGGTTGCAAAACCCGTAACGTATGCCACATGGCGTTCATATGGCTGTTTCCGACAAGACCCGGCATGACCTGCCGGAACGTTCCGCCGCCGCGACCCTGCGCGGCCTTCTGCCCTATCTGTGGCCCCGGCATGACCCGCGCACGCGCCTGCGGGTGGTGGGCGTATGCATCCTGCTGATCGCGGCCAAGGTCGCCACCATTGGCGTGCCCTATGCCTACAGTCGGGTGATCGACGCCCTGCAGCCTGCGGCGGGGCGGGCAGCCATGATGCCGCTGGTGCTGATCGTGGGGTACGGCCTGCTGCGCATGGCGGCAGCGGGGCTGGGGGAACTGCGTGATGCGCTGTTTGCCCCGCTGCGCTACCGCATAAGCCGGATCGCGGCCATGCGCAGCTTCACGCACATGCACCAGCTTTCGCTGCGTTTTCACCTCAACCGCCAGTCGGGCGGAGTGACGCGGGCGATCGCACGCGGGACGGAAGCGATCGAGACCCTGCTGCGTGTGGGGATGTTCAACGTGGCGCCGACCCTGATCGAGGCGTTGATGGTCATTGTCGTGATCTGGCGGCTGTTCGACTGGCGGTACGCGGTGGTGATGCTGGTGGCGGTGGCGGCGTACGTGCTGTTCACCATCAAGTTCACGTCGTGGCGGATCGGGCTGCGTCGCCAGATGAACGACATCAACAGCGAAGCAAGCTGGAAGGCGCTGGACAGCCTGCTGAATTACGAGACGGTCAAGTATTTCGGCAATGAGGAACACGAACGCAGGCGCTACGAGGACGCCCAGCGACGCTACGAGACCGCTGCCGTCCGTACCCAGATCTCGCTCAACGGGCTCAATTTCGGACAGGCCGCGATCATCGCCACGGCCCTGATCATCGTCATGCTCATGGCCGGACGAGATGTGGAGGCAGGGCGCATGACGGTGGGGCATTTCGTGCTGGTCAACACCTATCTCATGCAGCTTTACCTGCCGCTGAACTTCCTGGGCAGCGTGTATTCCTCGCTACGCAATTCGCTGGTGGACCTTGAACACATGTTCGCCCTGATGGATGAACAGGCCGACATTACCGATGCCAGGGACGCGCTGGACCTGCCCGCGCGGCTGGATGAAGCACCCGCGGCCGACATCCGTTTCGAGGACGTGCATTTCAGCTACCGCCCCGACCGCGAGATCCTGCGCGGGATCAGCTTCCATGTCCCTGCGGGCCACAGGGTGGCCATTGTCGGGCCGACGGGGGCGGGCAAGTCCACGATCAGCCGCCTGCTGTTCCGGTTCTATGATGTGACATCGGGCCGGATCCTGATCGACGGGCATGACATACGTGATTATTCGCAGGCGGCCCTGCGCGGGGCCGTGGGCGTCGTGCCGCAGGACACCATCCTGTTCAATGACACGATCGGCTACAACATCGCCTATGGCCGCCTGGGCGCCACGCAGGCGGAGGTGGAGCAGGCGGCGAAACTGGCCTGCATCCATGATTTCATCATGATCCTGCCCGAAGGCTACGCCACCCGGGTGGGCGAACGCGGGCTGAAGCTGTCGGGGGGTGAAAAGCAGCGCGTGGCGATCGCGCGCACCATCCTGAAGAATCCTCGTGTCCTGCTGCTGGATGAGGCGACGAGCGCGCTCGATACCCGCACCGAGCAGGACATCCAGACCGCCCTGCATACGGTGGCCGCCAACCGCACGACCATCATCATCGCCCACCGGCTGTCCACCATTGTCGATGTGGATGAAATCCTTGTGATGGGGCAGGGGCGGATACTGGAGCGCGGTACCCACCGCGCCCTGCTGGAACGCGGCGGCCTGTATGCCGAAATGTGGGCGATACAGGCCGAGGAAGACGCCGCCGGGGCCTGATCCGCCCCCACGCAATAATGGTGTGTGCATGCCCGTCCCGCACTGGTCAGCGGCGGCAAGGAAGTACATATCAGGAAGAACGCTAGAAGGAGCCGTGACATGACGGACACGAACAACCAGCCCCCCGAAGGGGACGCGATCCCCCCCGAACTGAGCCATTGCGGCGCGGTGGTGGACAAGGCCATCGAATACATGCTGGGTGAAAACCTGCCGCCGGTGGCCATTGCCTCCGCGCTGCTGGGCGGGTCACTGGGGCTGCTGTCGCGCACCATGGGGCGCGAGACCATGCAGGCCATGCTGGAAAACGCGCTGCACAGCGTGCAGGCGGGCGAACTACACCCCGACCACGACCAGAAGGCAGGCTGAGCCAGCAGGGGGAAAGTGGGGGCGAAAAGTCACGCTTTGCCCCCCATGCCGGACAAAAAACGCCGAATCATGCTTATGCATCTTGACTGTTGGCGGTGGTTTGGCGATAAGCCGCGCCTAATCTAGACGATCCTTGCCGGGCATTTATGCCTCGGCCACAGCTATATCCGAGGATGATAAAATGTCTCGCCGCTGCCAGATCACAGGCAAGGGCGTGCTGACGGGCAACAACGTCAGCCACGCCAACAACAAGTCCCGTCGCCGCTTCCTGCCCAACCTGCAGGAAACCTCCCTGCTGTCCGATATCCTCGGCACGGCGGTTCCCATGCGCATGACCACCAACGGCATCCGCACGGTCGAGCACAATGGCGGTCTGGACTCGTTCCTGCTGTCCACCCCGAACCGCAAGCTGACGCCGGAAGCCCTGACGGTGAAGCGCCGCATCCTGCGCGTTCAGGAAAAGAAGGCCGCAGTCGCCTGATACGCGACCGGGCCGTCCGCCGCCCCGCGCTGCAGGGTGGTGGCGGCCCGTCTGTCGTAGATAAAGCCTGACTGAGGTCTGGTGCATTGTTCCGCTGTGCCGGTCTGCGTCGTCCATGTTGAAAGAGACTGAGGGCGGAAGCAGCTTACGGTTCCGGCAGGCGCGAAAGGGAAAGGTTCCCGTTCGCGCCCGTGTTGTCTTGTGGAGGTTCCCCCGTGTCCGCCAAGTCTGATCTGTCCCTGATTCGCAATATCGGTATTACCGCGCACATCGATGCCGGCAAGACCACCACCACCGAGCGTATCCTCTACTACACCGGTGTGTCCCATAAGATCGGTGAGGTGCACGAGGGCAACACCACCACCGACTACATGGCGCAGGAGCGTGAGCGCGGCATCACGATCACCTCGGCTGCCGTGACGTGTGAGTGGGAAGGCCACCGCATCAACATCATCGACACCCCGGGCCACATTGACTTCAACATCGAAGTCAATCGTTCGCTGCGTGTGCTTGATGGTGCGATCTTCATCATCGAAGGCGTGGCCGGCGTGCAGCCGCAGTCCGAGACCAACTGGCGTCTGGCTGACCGCTACAACGTGCCCCGCATCATCTTCATCAACAAGCTGGACCGTACCGGCGCCGACTTCTACTACGCCTTCAGCACCCTGAAGGAGAAGCTGGACATCGTCGCGATCCCGCTGCAGCTGCCCATCGGCGCCGAAGAAAACTTCGTCGGTGTGGTCGACCTGATCGAGATGCGCGCCATCGTCTGGGAAGGTGGTGAGCTGGGTGCGAAGTTCCATTACGAGGAAATCCCCGACGACCTGAAGGAAAAGGCCGCCGAAGCGCGCCAGAACCTTCTGGACACCGCGCTGTCCGTTGATGACGCGGCGATGGAAGAATACTTCGACAAGGGCGACGTGGACGTTGCGACGCTGAAGCGCTGCATCAAGAAGGGCACCATCAAGGGTGACTTCCGTCCCGTGCTGTGCGGCACCGCGTTCAAGAACAAGGGCGTGCAGCCCCTGCTTGACGCCGTCATCGACTTCCTGCCCGCGCCGGACGACGTGGAAGGCATCCGCATCGCCCCGCCGGAAGATGAGGAAGTTGACGAAAACAAGCTGCCGATCATCCCGGTTGACCCGGATGGCAAGTTTGCCGGCCTGGCCTTCAAGATCATCAACGACAAGTATGGCACACTGACCTTCGTGCGCGTCTATCGTGGCGTCCTGCGCACCGGTGACACCGTGCTGAATACCACGAAGGGCCACAAGGAACGTATCGGTCGTATCTTCCAGATGCACGCTGACAAGCGTGAGGAACTGAAGGAAGTGCACGCTGGTGACATTGCCGCCTTCGTGGGCCTGAAGGACACGCAGACGGGTGATACGCTGGCCGATTCGTCTGATCCGGTCGTGCTGGAACGCATGAGCTTCCCGATCCCGGTCATCGACATCTCCGTCGAGCCGAAGACGAAGGATGCGGTCGAGAAGATGACGCTGGCGCTGCAGAAGCTGTCCGGTGAAGATCCCTCGCTGCGTCTGAAGACCGATCAGGAAACCGGCCAGACCATCCTGTCCGGCATGGGCGAACTGCACCTCGACATCATCATCGACCGTCTGCGTCGTGAATATGGCGTGGATGCGAACATCGGCGCGCCGCAGGTTGCGTATCGCGAAACCATCACCCAGGCGCACACCGAAACCTATACCCACAAGAAGCAGTCGGGTGGTTCGGGCCAGTTCGCCGAAGTGAAGATCGAGTTCGCGCCGGTCGAGCGTAACGAAGGCATCTCCTTCGAGAACAAGGTCGTCGGTGGTTCGGTGCCGAAGGAATACATTCCGGCGGTGGACAAGGGTATTCAGGCGCAGGCTTCGACCGGCGTGCTGGCTGGCTTCCCCACGGTGGACTTCAAGTTCACGCTGCTGGACGGCAAGTACCATGATGTCGACTCCTCGGCGCTGGCGTTCGAAATCGCGGCGAAGGCCTGCTTCCGTGAAGGCATGAAGAAGGCCGGTCCGGTCATTCTCGAGCCGATCATGGATGTGGAAGTGACCACCCCGAACGATCACGTTGGTGACGTGGTGGGTGACCTCAACCGTCGTCGTGGCATGATCCAGAGCCAGGAAACCTCCGGTTCGACCGTCATGGTCCGTGCAATGGTGCCGCTGAAGGAAATGTTCGGCTACATCTCGCACCTGCGTTCGATGACCAAGGGCCGTGCATCCTTCACGATGCAGTTCCACCACTACGATCCGGTGCCCCGCAACGTTGCGGAAGAGATCATGGCGAAGTCCGCCTGATCTTTCTCGAAAGAGAGCATCAAAAGGAAACCGGCCTTCCGAAAGGGGGCCGGTTTTTTTTGTGCCTGCCCGCAGGAAGCAGAAAATATGCGGTTGGATGGTGTCGTCAGATGTATGTAAGGAAAGTCGGTGGCTCCATGGCATGCGCGCGTGTCGTTCAGCACGGTTTTTTTGTGTCGGACCGGAAGCCGGTAACTGCCCTGCGGGGCTGTAGACGACTCAATCTGATCGAACGTTCATGGACAGCCGAACGGTTTCGGGCATTGCGGCGTGTCATGAACGGTGCTGACGTTTCCCGCAGTTATACGATGGCCGCGCGCTCCCACAGCGATGACGGACGATACGTAGATGGCGTGAACGGGCAGGGGAACGGTTTCCGCTGCCTGACAGCAGTATTCTGCCAGATGGGTTCGTCGTTCAGGTGACGGATGGGATCCGGCCTGTTCGGGTGATGTGGCGCCGGGAAAGACGATCAGGCGATGATCTTCATCCACCTGTCCGCCTGATGGTGGACGCGGCCATCATGCTCCAGCTTTTCCAGATGGGCATGCAGGTTCAGTCGCGCTGCCCGGCGCAGGCCGGGACGCAGGTTGTGGTACATGCTGTCCACGATGTCATCCAGCGTGCGCGGTTCCACCGGCAGCAGCGTCAGGATGCTTTCTTCGCGTGCACGGCGGTGGGCGACCAGTCCCTCGATACAGGCTTTCACATGCGGTATCGCCGGGCCGTGCGCTGGCAGCAGCAGGCGGGCGTCGCGTTGCAACAGGTAGTCCATGCTGTCCAGGAACTGCTGGACCGACCCATGCGGGGCAGGGGGCACCATGGTGGTGGACCATCCCATGACATGGTCCCCGGTGAAGATGATGCCATCTGCCGTCTCCAGGCAGATGTGATCGCTGGCGTGCCCCGGCGTGTACAGCACCCTCAGTCCCGCAATTTCATCTTTGTCCCGTAGTCCGGTATCGGGGGTGAAGTCCGGTTCCGCGCTGGCATGAAAGCCGCAGACCGGAATGCCCAGCCGTGCCCCCAGCGGTCGCGCCCCCTCAAGGTGGTCACGATGGGTATGGGTCAGGATGATGTGGGTCACGGGACGATCCCCCGCAGCCGCCACCAGTGCGTCAAGATGGGCCGGGTCCGCGCTGCCGGGGTCAATGACCACGCATCCCCCGGCATGGTCCACCAGCCAGCTGTTGGTGCCATTACCGGTCATGGGGCCGGGATTATTCGCCACGACCCGCCGTATGGCGGGGGTCTGGGCTAACGCCACGCCATAGGGCGGGGGCGGTTCACTGATCCGCCACCCGTTGCGCGACGCCCTGGGGGGATTAGCCAAAGGCGCCGACATGGTGCATCACCCCGGTGCTGATTTCGCGCACCATCTGGAACAGGCGCTGCATCGGCTCGAAAATTTCGGTATATTCGCGGTGATAGGTGCCTTCCTGCCGGGGGCCGTGCGGTTCATGGAAATCAAGGTCGAAGCTGCCGTCCGAACGGTAGGGGAAGATCTGTTCCAGTTCCGCCAGCACACCGGGGATTTCCAGGCACAGCACCTTCAGCGTCAGCACATCACGCGAAAACGCATGCCGGGGCGAGAAATAGGGCACGCGCGTGGACAGCATCCAGATCTGCTCGATGATCGCGATGCGGATGGCATGCAGCAGCAGTTCATCGGGCTGCATGCGCGGGGCATCCGGCCATGCGCGGCGCAGTGCGAGGTGATCGGACTGGATACGCCGGAACATGGCCTGCGTGCTGGCCCAGAAATCAAGGTTTTCCAGCCCGTGCATAAGCGACAGGCAGGCTTCCTGCCGGGCCGGGTCCTTCTGCGTGGTGGCGCGTTCCAGCCACATATCGGGGTCCAGCAGCCGGATGACACCACGCAGCACGCCGTGATCGGAATGGGCCAGCCCGTGGGCGGCAAAGTCCATGGCGCGACGGAAACGGGGGCTTTCCGCCAGATATTTCTCGAACGTTTCGGGATGGCGCGCCGCCGCCGTGCCCAGCCCCTGCAATGTGTTCGCGCACCATGCAAGCTGCTGCAGGATGGCGTTGTTGGGAATGGCGCGAAGCTGGCTGGGGTGCTTGATGCGGGTCACGGTCGATGCCGCGTCGCTCTGCCGCGCGGACGGGCGCGATCCGGTCTTGTCGATCAGCGATGGCCCGAACGCGCCCAGAAGGGCAGCGTAGCCGGGGTCTTCCACCAGCCCGGTCATGCCGTTGGCGATGGTGGCGAAGAAATCGGCCGAAAAATCGGGTTCGTCATAAACTGGGTCGCGGTCCAGCGTGGTGGTGGCGAAGGCGTGTTCGGCAATGATGCTGACGGTGGCATCCGCCAGTGTCTGCGTGCCGAACAGAAGGTAGCCGTCCCCGCCCTGAAAGGCCGTTTCCTCGCGCATCTGGATCCCTGCACGGGTGAAGCGCGCGCGGGCATGCGGCGGGGAAAGGTAGTCGAAACGGTCCGCCAGCCGGTAGGGGTGCGCGCCACGGCCAATGCTTTCGCCGTGGGTGTCGAACAGGATGACCTCCACAAACGCCAGGTCCCACTTGCGCAGCAGGTCGCATACCTTGATGCGCAGCCGTTCGATTAGGTAGGTCGCGGCCAGCTGGCCCACATACCGCCCGGAGTCGGAAAAGCCGAACTGCAGGCTGAGCTTGCGCGTGCGCTGCAGGTAGGCGCGCCAGTGGGGGGAGCGCAGGGCCTCCTCCATGATCTGCTCGCCGTTTTCGAGTGCTTCCTGCGTCTCGAACAGGGGCGAGATCTCGATCATGTCCTCCACCCCGTACAGCCGCGCCAGCCATAGCGCGGTCAGCAGGGTGTAGCCGGTCTCGGTCTCGGCAATCAGGAAGCGGATGGGGCTGGTGCGGTCGATGTGGCGCAGGATCTGGCGCACCGTCATCATCAGCCGTCCCGCGCTGGCCTGTTCCATCAGCAGCGATCCGAAGTCGATCTCGATCGGGGTCACGGTCTCCAGCGCTTCGTTCATGCGGCTGATCAGCGCGCGGCGCTGGGCCGGGATGTCGGGGTTGTCGGTAATGCCCAGACGCTGGCGGGCGATGTTATGCAGCTGTGTGGCATTCAGGCGCGTATGCGTATGCGCCGCCGACAGGCCATGCGCCATGAAGCCCGCGCGCGCCACGACCAGCGCCATCTTGTCATCAGGGGCGGCGGCGTCGATCGCTTCGCTGAAGGCGGCGTTCAGGTCGTTGGTGCTGGTCAGCGCGTCGGCGCTGCGGGTGATCAGCACATCGGCAAAGCGGGACACCGCCTCGGGTTCCGGCCCGGTGGGGCATGCGGCGATCTGGGCGGCCACGGTGTCCAGCGCGGTCTGGATGCGGGGCAGCAGGTCGTTGGCGCAGCTCGTCACGGGTTCGATCTGGTCATGCAGGCGGGCAAGCTGCATCTGCTTCATGCGCAGCCGCAGGCGCAGCGTGTCCCACCACCCGATATCGGTGCGCCCGTCGGTATCGTAGCCGACCCAGCTGGTCATGATGATCGGGCGCGGCGCCAGCGTGGCCCACAGCTGCGGCCAGTGGGTCCGCGCTTCGGACAGCAGGATGGTGTTCAGCCGGTCCAGCGCGTTGCGCCCGCGCAGGATGGCCTGCGTCGCCAGCGTGAACTCCTCATCCAGCGTGGGCGGTCCCACGCGGCGGTGGGTCAGGAAGGCGGGCACGTGCGCCGGGGCCGTGGCGGGATTGGCGGAGGCAAGGTCCGCCAGCGCCTCGTATACCGGGTTGGCCAGCGCGAATGTGGGGTGCGCGGTAAACACGGCGGCGAAGCGGCTGCGTTCGATCGCGGCGCGGAAGCGGGCGATGGGCACGGGGCTGTCATCGGGGTCCGGCTGTACGATGCGACGGGCGACGTCACGCATGCGCGTGGCCACCGCCCCGTCCTCGGGGCCGTCCAGATAGGCGGCGATATGGTGCGCGCGCCCGGCAAAGGCCCGGTCGCGCAGCAGGCGCACGATTTCCTCCACCGTGTCCATCGACAGGGTGCCACCGGCCATCTGCCGGCCGATCTGACGCGCCAGCGCCATGACCGGGCTGCCGGTTGCGGTCTCGTCATGGCTGGTAATCAGTCGCTCCGCCTGGTGCAGCAGGTCAGAGACAGTCCGCGCGGCGGCTTCGGTCATCGTGTTGTCCTGTCATGAAAAAACGTCATGGTTTCCCCAAATCCCATGTTCGGCGGCGGGCCGCAATGTCCACCATGGCATATTCACGCCTATTTGGCGCGTTACACCGAGTGTTGCTTGGGCTGGAGGGGAGACAATGGTATCAAGGACTTCATGAACGGTATTCCACAAACGGATCAGGACGCGCGGCGTACGCTGCAACGTCACAAGCGGTCTGCGACCGGCCTGCTAGCAGTCATGGCGGGACTTACGGTCGCGGGGTACGCCCTGCCGCAGATGGGCTGGCTTGCGGAACGTCCGTGGCTGGAAATCCTGCGTTCGGGCACCAAGGCCGGGGTCGTGGGCGGCCTTGCCGACTGGTTTGCCGTGACCGCGCTGTTCCGCAGGCCCATGGGCCTGCCGATTCCGCATACCGCCATCCTGCCCGCGCAGAAGGAGCGCCTGGCGCAGGCGCTGGGGCGGTTCGTCTCGACCAACGTGTTCACGGAACAGGAAGTCGCGGCCGCGTTCAGCCGCATCGACCTGCCCTCCATCATCGGCAACATACTGCAGGAGCCGGAGACGCTGGACATGGTCAACCGCGCCGTGCTGGGGTCCGTGCCGCACGTGCTGGACCGGCTGGAGGACGGGCGGGCCAGTTCCGCCATCGCCCGTCTGCTGCCGACCCTGCTGGGCGGTGAGGAAATCGCCCCCGTCGTGACCCGCAGCCTGCGTGCGATGGTGGAAGGGGACTGCCATCAGGAAGTGCTGTCATTCCTGCTGTCGCGGCTGAAGGAGGGGATCAAGGCCAAGGAACCCGCCCTGCGCATGATGATCGAGGAACGCGTGCGCGAACAGGGTGGTCGCGTGCTGGGCTGGGCCATTGGCGGGTCGATCGCGACCAAGGTGCTTCTGGCGGCGGGACAGGAACTGGACCGGATCGACCCGCAGAATTCAGAATTGCGTGAGGGATTCACCACGTGGGTCCGCACCGAGATCGACCGCATCGAGCAGGATCCCGTGCGCCGGCGCGAAATTACGGACGCCGTGATGGGCGTGCTGACGCACGATAGCGTGCGCGGATGGAGCAGCGACGTCTGGCGCCGCCTGCGTCGCCTGATCGAGGAGGACATGAGCAAGGGGGACACCGGGTGGCTGTCCTCGCTCGTGCGTGATGCGCTGCAGCGTCTGGCGGACCAGATGTATCATGACGCCAGCATGCGCAAACGGGTTGAGGATGGCGCGCGCGGCATGATCATGGGCAGCCTGCCCTTCCTGCGGGACCGCATGTCGCGTTTTATTTACTCGGTCGTGAATGGCTGGGATGCAGAAAGTCTGAGTGACCGCCTGGAACTGCGGGTTGGCAAGGATCTGCAGTATATCAGGCTGAATGGCACGCTGGTCGGGTTTCTGGCCGGGTGCGGGCTGTCCGTGCTATTACAGCTGATATTCGGAACCGGGATCGGATAAGGCATGACCGCAGGGTACGATTGGACTTGACGACGCGCGGCTGGTAGCCCATCTGAAACTTCAGGAAACAGTACTGTTCCGGTCCAATTAGCCATGACCACCGGAACGGACGGGAGAGCGGAATGCTGAAACTGTCGAAACTGACCGATTATGCCGTCGTGGCTCTGGTCCGGCTGGGGCAGAAGAACGAGGTCACGACCTCGCCTGTCCTGTCGCGTTCGACGGGCATCCCCGAACCCACCGTTGCCAAGGTGCTCAAGATTCTGGCGACGCAGGGCATCGTGACCTCGCAGCGCGGGGCGCGTGGCGGCTACAGGCTTGCCCACCCGCTGGAGGAAATCTCGATCGCATCCGTGATCCAGGCGATCGACGGCCCCATATCGCTGACGACATGCGTGGATGGCGGGGATTGTGACGCCCGTTCCACCTGTGGCCTGGGTGGCCAGTGGGACATGGTCAACGCTGCCATCCGCAACGCCCTGTCCGCCATTACGCTGGCGGACATGAAAAACCATACAGTCATTGACAGACTGGGCGGCCTGCAGGCGCCGTCCATGCCCGGCGGGCCCGCGGCCACGGCCTGAAACAGGGGAGGAAAGACACATGCCGGCAGTAGCCGAAACCCGCAAGACGGTCGAAACCCTGGGCCAGAACACCTATAAATGGGGGTTCGAGACCGATATCGAAATGGATATCGCGCCCAAGGGCCTGAATGAAGATACGATCCGGCTGATCTCCACGCGCAAGAACGAACCGGAATGGCTGCTGGAATGGCGGCTGAAGGCGTACCGGTCATGGCTGGAAATGCGTGAGCCCACATGGGCCAAGGTCCATCATCCGCCCATCGACTATCAGGACGTGCATTACTACGCCGCCCCGCGCAAGAAGCCCGGCCCCAAGTCGCTGGAGGAAGTCGACCCCGAACTGCTGCGCACGTATGAGAAGCTGGGCATCCCGCTGCATGAGCAGGCGATGCTGGCAGGCGTGGAAGTGCCCGAGGGACAGGAAGCACGCGCACCGGTCGCGGTTGACGCCGTGTTCGACAGCGTGTCCGTCGCCACCACTTTCCGCAAGACGCTGCAGGAAGCGGGCGTGATCTTCTGCCCCATTTCCGAAGCGGTGCAGGAACATCCCGAACTGGTGCGCAAATACCTGGGCAGCGTGGTGCCGGTGACGGACAATTTCTATGCTGCGCTGAATGCTGCCGTGTTCACCGATGGTTCTTTCGTGTTCGTGCCCAGGGGCGTGCGCTGCCCGATGGAACTGTCCACCTATTTCCGCATCAATGCCCGTAATACGGGGCAGTTCGAGCGGACCCTGATCGTGGTGGAGGACGGGGCTTCGGTTTCCTACCTTGAAGGCTGCACCGCGCCCATGCGCGATGAAAACCAGCTTCATGCCGCCGTGGTGGAACTGGTGGCGATGGAAGATGCCTCGATCAAGTATTCCACCGTGCAGAACTGGTACCCCGGCGATGAAAACGGGAAGGGCGGCATCTACAACTTCGTGACCAAGCGCGGCGCGTGCCGTGGCGCGCGGTCCAAAATTTCATGGACGCAGGTGGAAACCGGCTCGGCCATTACGTGGAAATACCCGTCATGCATCCTGCAGGGTGAGGGATCGGTGGGCGAATTCTATTCCGTCGCCGTGACCAACAACCATCAGCAGGCCGATACCGGCACCAAGATGATCCATATCGGGCGCAATACGCGTTCGACCATCATCGCCAAGACCATCAGCGCGGGTCAGTCCGACAGCACCTATCGCGGGCTGGTGCGCATGATGCCCAAGGCATCGGGCAGCCGTAACTTCACCCAGTGCGACAGCCTGCTGATCGGGGATCGGTGCGGGGCGCATACCGTGCCCTATATCGAAAGCCGCAACATGTCCGCGCGCGTGGAGCATGAGGCAACGACATCCAAGATATCAGAAGACCAGCTGTTCTACTGCCGCCAGCGCGGCCTGTCGGAAGAAGATGCGGTGGGCCTGATCGTGAACGGGTTCTGCAAGGACGTTCTGAAGGAACTGCCGATGGAATTCGCGGTGGAAGCACAGAAGCTTCTGCAGATCAGCCTAGAAGGCAGCGTGGGCTAACAGGGATTGAAAGACGTGAGCAAGCAATTCGTAAGCATCAATGGCCTGTGCGCCCGTATTTCGGACGGGGAGACCCACAAGGACATCCTGCGTGGCGTTGATCTGGAAATTCCCGCGGGCGAGGTGCACGCCATCATGGGGCCGAACGGTTCGGGCAAGTCCACCCTGTCCTACGTGCTGGCGGGGCGTGAGGATTATGAAGTGACCGCCGGTTCCGCCACCTTCAGGGGGCAGGACCTGCTGGCGCTGGAACCCGAAGAGCGCGCGGCCCTTGGCCTGTTCCTTGCGTTCCAGACACCGGTTGAACTGCCGGGTGTGAACAATGCCAACTTCCTGCGCACCGCCGTCAACGCCGTGCGCCGCGCGCGCGGGCAGGAGGAACTGGACGCCGTGGCCTTCCTCAAGGCCGTGCGCAAGGAGACGAAGCATCTGTCCATGTCGGACGAGATGCTCAAGCGCAACGTCAATGTCGGCTTTTCGGGCGGGGAGAAGAAGCGCAACGAAGTACTGCAGATGCGCATGCTCCAGCCGTCCTTCGCCATTCTGGACGAAACGGACAGCGGGCTGGACATCGATGCCCTGCGCATCGTGGCCGAAGGGGTGAACTCCCTGCGCTCCCCCGATTTCTCGGCGCTGGTCATCACCCATCACCAGCGGCTGCTGGATTATATCGTGCCCGACCGCATCCATGTCATGGCGAAGGGCCGGATCATCCACAGTGGTGGTCCCGAACTGGCCAAGCAGCTTGAGGCGCAGGGTTACGCCCAGTTCCTGTCGGAGGCGGCGTGAACGCCATTGCACCGGTCGGGGTCAACGCTGCCGCCTTTCTCGACCGGGGTGACGTAAAGGCCAATGCACAGCGGCAGAAAGCCGCTGATTTCCTGCGCCATGCCGGCCTGCCGCGCGCGGGGGTGGAAGCGTGGAAATACACATCCCTGCGCGCGCTGGCCGATGTGCCGTTCGCAGCCGCGCCGCAGGCGGTGGATGGCAGCGCCGTCGATACCCTGCTGGCGGAAGTCGAGACCATTTCCGGCCTTGGCGCGGCTGCCAGCCGTGTCGTGTTCGTGAACGGATATTTCGATGTCGGCCGGTCGCGACTGCCTACGGGCGTCAAGATTTCGACGCTGGCCGCAGGCACGCTGCCTGATGACGGGATCGACCCGGCGGGGGATGTCACCACCGCGCTGAATACCGTCCTTGCGCGCGACGGGCTGGAGCTGGTCGTGCCGGAAGGCGTGGATGCGGGCTGCCTGCTGCTGGTCAGCATCGGTATGACGCAGGAGGCCGCGCCGGTGTCCTTTCACCCGCGCCACCGCATTGTGGTGGAAACGGGGGGCAGGCTGGCGCTGCTGGATGCGTCGGTCGGTCGTGGGCAGTATCTGCATAATCCGCTTTATGACATTGCCGTTGCGCAAAAGGGTTACCTGTCGCATGCCCGCATCCAGGCGGAAGGCAAACAGGCGGTGCATCTGGCGGTCAGCCATGCCCGCGTTGCCGCGGGGGGCGTGTATGACAGCTTCACGCTCACGCTGGGGGCCAGCCTGTCACGGCATGAAGTCCATGCCGGGCTGACGCAGGCGGGGGCCAGCGTGCATGTCAACGGCGCGCAGCTTCTGTCCGGCCACCAGCATGGCGACCTGACCAGCGTGATTACCCATGCCGCCCCGGACTGCGTATCACGCCAGACGATCAAGAACGTCCTGTCCGATCAGGCGCGCGGGGTATTTCAGGGCAAGATCCTTGTCGAGCGGATTGCCCAGAAGACCGATGGCTACCAGATGAATCAGGCGCTTCTGCTGTCCGACGGCGCGGAAATCGACGCGAAGCCGGAACTGGAAATCTACGCCGATGACGTGAAGTGCAGCCATGGCGCCACCGTTGGCGCGCTGGATGATGACCAGCTGTTCTATCTGCGTAGCCGTGGCATCCCGGATGCGACCGCGCGGTCCATCCTGATCCGCGCCTTCCTGCATGATGTCGTGGATCAGATTGATGATCAGCGGCTGAAGGACAGCCTGAACCTTGCCGTAGAGGCATGGTGGACGCGGGAGGTCGCATAATGGACCAGACTGTCACCAGCCCTACGGATATCGCGGGCAGCCTGCGCCGGATCCGGGCCGATTTCCCGATCCTGTCGCAGAAGGTGCATGGCAAGGACCTTGTGTTTCTGGACAGTGCGGCTTCGGCGCAGAAGCCACGGCAGGTCATTGATGCCATGGCGGACACCATGCGCACCCAGTATGCCAATATCCACCGTGGCCTGTACTGGATGAGCGAACGCACGACGGAAGCGTACGAGGCCGTTCGCGATCAGGTAGCGGCCTTTCTTGGCGCCGGTGCGCGGGAGGAAATCATTTTCACCCGCAACAGCACCGAGGCGATAAACCTTGTCGCCCATTCCTTCGGTTCGCTGCTGAAGCCGGGGCAGGTGGTGCTGGTGTCCGAAATGGAACACCATGCCAACCTCGTGCCGTGGCAGATGCTGCGGGACCGCACGGGTGTCGAACTGCGCGTGACGCCCATTACCGATGACGGCGCGCTGGATATGGACGCGCTGGAGCGCAACCTGTCCGACGGACGGGTGGCGCTGGTGGCGATCACCCATATGTCCAATGTACTGGGCACGATCACCGATGCCCGCGCCATTGCCGACATGGCGCATGCGGCCGGGGCGAAGGTGCTGTTCGATGGCAGCCAGCTTGCCGTCCATCGCCGGGTGGACGTACGTGCACTGGATGCCGATTTCTATGTCGTGACCGGCCACAAGCTGTATGGTCCGACCGGCATTGGTGTGCTGTGGGCACGACGCGAGATCCTTGATGCCATGCCGCCTTTTCTTGGCGGCGGTGA
Source organism: Komagataeibacter oboediens (assembly GCF_018491655.1). Lineage (NCBI taxonomy): Bacteria > Pseudomonadati > Pseudomonadota > Alphaproteobacteria > Acetobacterales > Acetobacteraceae > Komagataeibacter > Komagataeibacter oboediens. The sequence continues at coordinate 145,701 of NZ_JABLUU010000004.1, forward strand.
CATGATTTCCACCGTATCGTTCGAACGCTCGACATGGGCCAGTGTCCCGCACAAGTTCGAGGCAGGCACCCCCGCCATTATCGAGACCATTGGATTGGGTGCAGCCCTTGCCTATATCGAATCCATCGGCTTCGATGCGATTGGTGCGCACGAGGAAGCCCTGACGGCCCATGCGCTGAAGGCTCTGGGCAATGTCAGCGGACTGAAGGTGATCGGGACCGCGCCAGACCGGGGCGGGGTGATTTCATTCACAATGGACGATGTCCATCCGCATGATATCGCCACTCTTCTGGATCGCAACGGGATCGCGGTGCGGGCTGGCCACCATTGTGCCGAGCCGCTGATGCACAGGTTGGGGGTTACGGCCACGGCGCGTGCCAGCTTCGGTATTTACACCACGCCGGAGGAAATCGACTTCCTGGCCGCCACGCTGGAACAGATCCGCGGCTTTTTTGTCTGATGGCGTAAGTGGGCATGGCGCAGGATGATCTGTATCGCACCGTAGTGCTGGAACGGGCCAGGACGCCGCGTTACGCTGGTCCACTGACAGGCGCGGACAGGCATGGGGAAGGATCAAACCCCCTGTGCGGTGACCGGGTGAAGCTGCAGGCCAGTGTCGATGCGCAGGGACGGATTGCAGCAGTACGGCATGAAACGCGGGGATGTGCGATCTGTGCCGCCTCTGCCGACCTCATGGCCGAACGGGTAACGGGGCAGAAGCCCGCGCATGTCAATCAGTTGCATGCCGAACTTGTGACGACCGTTGAAACAGGTATCGCCCCGGAGGGTTTGGGCGACCTTTCGGTTTTTGCGCCATTGCACCGGCATCGCTCACGTATCCGCTGCGCGATGCTGCCGTGGTCGGCACTGATCGAGATGCTCAATGATGATAAAGACAGGTGAAGGTCTCATGGACGAGAAAAATCAGGTAGAGCCTGCCATCGGCATGGCAGAGGGAGCCGGGCATTTCTCCCTTGAGGTCGAGGGAACGCCCACCCCGCACGCGGAACCCGTATCGACATGGACGCCGGACGGGGAAAAGCCCGCTGATCCCCCGAAGGATGCCAGCGTACCCGATGAGGAGACGGTCATCGCCGCAATCGCTACGGTGTATGACCCGGAAATTCCGGTTAATATCTACGAACTCGGCCTGATTTACGCCATCGACCTGCATGATGATGGATCGGTCAAGGTCGAGATGACGCTGACAGCCCCCAACTGCCCCAGTGCGCAGGAACTGCCCGCGCAGGTCAAGGAAGCAGTGGAAAAGATCGATACGGTTACCACCGCCACGGTTGAAATCGTGTGGGAGCCGCCATGGGACATGTCGCGCATGAGCGAAGATGCGCGTCTTGCCCTGAACATGTTCTGAACCCAGCAAGGGGAACGTGCCATGACTGAACAAAACGCCACGACCACAACTGCGGCGCCGCGCCGTGCCCTGCCGCCACTCATGACCCTGACGGACCGGGCGGCGCAGCGGCTGGAAAAACTGTACCAGACCAACCACGCCGGACACCTGCTGCGTATTGCCGTCTCGACCAAAGGCTGCTCGGGTCATGCCTATGACATGAGCTTTGTCGAGCAGGCCGGGCCGGGTGACGAAGTGGTGGTGGACAAGGGGGTGACCCTGCTGGTGGACCGCAAGGCAACACTGTTCCTGATCGGGTCGGTCATGGACTATGAAGTCAAGCAGCTTGAGTCCGGTTTCACCTTCAGCAATCCCAATGAAAAGGGACGCTGCGGGTGCGGGGAAAGCTTCCACGTCTGACGTATCGATGAACAGACAGAAGTTTCTGGGTGCCGCTTTTTTGAAGGTGGCGTTCCCTGAAGCTTTCTGAAAACAGCTTCACCAAAACCTTTTGCAGGTTTACCGCCGGTTACGGCGGCTTGCCCCCGGCAGGGTCAGCACGCACACGGATTCGACCTCTGCTGACCACAGGAACTGGTCAATGACCGTGACACTGTCCAGACGGTAGCCTGCGTCACGTAATGGCGTCAGATCCCGCAGCATGGCGGCAGGGTTGCAGCTGACATAAATGATGCATGGCGGCCTGCCCGCTGCGATCTGGGCAATCTGCGCACCGGCCCCGGCATGGGGTGGGTCCAGTACCACTGCCGCAGCCTTGGCCAGGTCGGTCGCCATGACCGGCTGCCGGTTCAGGTCACGCAGCGCGGGCAGGACGCGCGTGCCGCCGCTGGCCTGCTTCAGGCAGGCAAGGGCCGCACGATCACCTTCATAGGCATGGACCTTCGCGTGTTCAGCCAGTGAGAAGGAAAGCGTGCCACAACCTGCATATAATTCGATTATGCCCGCCTTCAGCCCCTTGCGTGGCAGACCCGCCAGAACGGCTGACTTGATAAAGGCCTCACCCGCCCGTGCGGGCTGCAGGAACGCACCCGGTGGTGGAACGACACGCACGTCATCAAAATGATGGAAGACCGGGCCGGTCAGCGCCAGCGTTTCCGGTGGCCGTCCCTGCAGGGAAATGCGGGGGATGCCATGCTTTTTGCCAAACTGCGCCAGAATGCGCCGGTCATTGGCGTCTGGCGTGCCGTCCATCGTAATCAGCAGGTCGGGGCCGCTATCCAGCAGGTTGATCTGGATGTCACCGCCTGCACGCACGGCCGGAAGCGAATGCAGCATGGCGCGCAGGGGGGGCAGCAGGGCAAACAGCGTGGGGTCGAGCAATGTGCATTCGCTCATGTCGACCACATCGCCATGGCGGCGATGCAGCCCCAGCACGATCTGCTTTTCGACCCGGCGGAAGGCCAGATCGACCCGGCGCCTGCCATGCGGGCTGACCTGATGGGCCTGCGGGGCGGGAATGGGATCAAACCCCGCCCGTTGCAGGGTTTCGGTCACGCGACCGGTTTTCCATTCCAGCAGGGCAGGGAGCGCCATGTCCTGAAGCCGGCACCCACCACAGGCACCGAACAGATGGCAGGGGGCATCCACGCGGTCGGCACCGGGCACCACAATGCGATCAAGCGTGCCGTGCGTGCCATTTTGGGCCGCCAGCAGGATTTCATCACCCGGTACCGTGCCGGGCACGAATATCCGTCCCTGTGGGGTCTGGGCCATGCCATCCCCATCATTGCCGAGTGCCACCACCCGGATGGCATTCGTCACCGCGTTCTCCATTCCCTGTTTATCGCCTGCTGGCTGCGTGTCTATTCGTCCGCTGGGATGACGGACTTTTCCCGGCGCGGCAACTGCATGAAGGCCGGGACATCATTGCCAAAACCGGTAACCGGCTGGTCGGGGGCCGACGGCAGCAGCCCGGACTCGCGACGCGTGGAAGGCTGGGTGGCAGACGACCCTGCCGTGCCTCCCTGCGACCGGCGCGATTTGCGCGGTGCGGGCGCGTCCCCGGTCGTGGCCGTGGGGGCAGCCGGGGTTGCCGCAGGCGGCTCAGTTGCGGCGGCGGGTTTGCGGGTGGACTTGCGGCGGCCATTGCCCGTGCGAGGCTCTTCCGACCAGTCCAGCGTTTCCACGCCGGGGATTTCGATTCGGGGAATGGGCTTGCCCGTCAGTTTCTCGATTGCCATGACAAGTGCCTCCTCATCTGGCGTGGCCAGCGTGTAGGCATGGCCGGTGCGGCCCGCGCGACCGGTGCGGCCGATTCGGTGGACGTAATCCTCGGCATGGAACGGCACGTCGAAATTGAACACATGCGACAGGCCGCCAATGTCGATTCCGCGCGCTGCGATATCGGAACAGACCAGGATCTTCAGTTCGCCACTCTTGAACGCCTCAAGTGTCGAAAATCGCAGCGACTGGGCGAGGTCGCCATGCAGTGGGCCTGCCGAAAATCCATGCTTGACCAAGGATTTGCACAGTACATCGACATCGCGCTTGCGGTTGCAGAACACGATGGCGTTCTGCATGTCCGACGCACGCAGCAGCTTGCGCAGTGCGCGGCGCTTTTCCTTGGCGTCGACAATGGCCAGCCCCGTCTCGATCGTCGAGGCGACGGAGGAGGGGCGGCTGACCGTGATTTCCTTGGGGTTGCGCAGGAACATGTCCGCAAGCCTGCGGATTTCCGGCGCCATGGTGGCGGAAAAGAACATGGTCTGGCGCAGCGGCGACAGCATGGCCACGATCTTCTCGATATCGGGGATGAAGCCCATGTCCAGCATGCGGTCCGCTTCATCGATCACCAGCAGCCGGGTCTGGGTCAGCAGCAGGCCGCCGCGTTCAAACAGGTCGATCAGCCGCCCCGGGGTGGCGATCAGCACGTCAACGCCACGGTTCAGCACTTCCTTCTGTTCCGCCATGCTCTCGCCGCCGATCAGCAGCGCATGGGTCAGCTTGAGGTGCTTGCCGTAATTGACGAAATTTTCCGCGACCTGCAGTGCCAGTTCACGCGTCGGCTCAAGGATGAGCGAACGCGGCATCCGTGCGCGTGCCCGCGACCCCGACAGAATCTCCAGCATGGGCAGGGTAAAGGACGCGGTCTTGCCGGTCCCGGTCTGCGCAACGCCAAGGACGTCGCGCCCCATCAGCACATACGGAATGGCCTGCGCCTGGATGGGGGTGGGATGACGGTATCCCATCTCATCAATGGCCTGCTGGATGGGCTCGGACAGGCCGAGTTCCGAAAACAGGGGCTGTGCTTCCTGTTCCGCGGTATCTGCAGGTGCGGGGGTGTCAGTAGGGGCGACCCCGTCCGTGCTGGCGGCGGGGGCTGGGGCTGCCGCCTTCTTTGCGGAGCGGGCCGGGGCGGAGGACGTTTTTTTGGCGCTCAAATTACTCTCGAACGTATCAGCAGATGAATATGGCCCCGTCCGATTGCCACCGTGTCGCGCTGTATCAGGCTGCCGTCCCTGATGTACCTGCAGCAATGCAGGGAAGGGGAGTGCGGCATGTCGGGGTTCGAAACCCTGATGTGCCACATTCCCCGTGCCTACCCATATTTGCAACGGAAATCAAGGGGACGTGAGGGGTTTCTCCCTGATTTCAGAATGGATGGGCCAGGCAGCCACAGATGATGGTCAGCACGCCGATGCCGGTGTTGAGCATGACCAGCGAGCGGATCGAGTCGAACGTGCCCTGCTGCGGGCGCAGTGCCCGGCGCGCCTTCTGGTAGGGGCCGAAATAGATACGGGCGAATATGCCCGCCATGATCAGCCCGAACAGCTGCATGAGGTTGATCGGCCATGGCACCACCGCAAACCCGCCATCGTGATAAATCAGGAGCCACCCCGTAATCAGCACCGTCGGCATGGTATGCCATACGATACGGAAGAAGCGGCCGAGCGTCTGCAGGTGGACGGAGGCGCGCTGCGTTCCGTCCAGCAGGCCGAGGCTGGGCTTGAGCACGAAGGCCGCATAGATCATGCCGCCGACCCAGGCCGCCATGCCGGTTATGTGGAGTGCGAGCACAAGGCTCCAGACTATGGAATAGGACATGACGCCTCCTTGCGGGGGTAGATGGATAAAGAAAGAACAATCCGTGCCACGGGACAGGATCCGGAATGCTTGTTTCCTCATTCCTGTATCATGCGCAAGGCCACTCACGCAGCCAAAGTTGCCGAAAGGGGTAAGGACATCATGACCATGGATGAAACAGCACATATGGCCGCACGCCACCTGCTGCTGCCCACGCCCGATGAAATGGGGCACATCGATGCCGCCGCCGCGCGCCATGTGCCGGTCGCGACGCTTATGGAAAACGCGGGCCGGGCCGTGGCCCGCGCCATCCGCCGTCACATGCGCCCGTGCCGCGTGCTGGTGCTGTGTGGTCCGGGCAACAACGGTGGTGACGGGTATGTGACCGCGCGCAGGCTGGCGGAGGAAGGGTGGCCGGTCTCGGTCGCGGCCATGGCGCCTCCGCATCCCGGCGGGGACGCAGCTGCCGCAGCCGCGTTGTGGCGTGGGCCGGTCGTGGCGTTCACGCCTGAGAATGCCGCCCGCTTCGATCTGGTGGTCGATGCGGTTTTCGGCGCGGGGCTGAGCCGGGATATCGGCCCGGACGTGGCCTGCGTGCTGAAGGCTGCCCCCCGTGTGGTGGCGATCGACATGCCAACGGGCGTGGACGGCGCGACCGGCGCGGTCCGGGGATACGCGCCCCAGGTGGAGATGACGGTCACGTTCTGCAGGCTCAAGCCGGGGCACCTGCTGCTGCCCGGCCATACGCTGTGTGGCCGGACCGTGCTGGCGGATATCGGCATCGGGGAGGACGCGGTGGTGTCAGTGCCGATTCGCACCTGGCATAACGCGCCGGGCCTGTGGCGCACGCCCGCCTGCGGGCCGACCAGCTACAAATACAGCCGCGGCGTTGTCAGTATATGTGGCGGGCGCGAAATGCCCGGTGCGGCCCGGCTGTCGGCGGCGGGTGCGCGGGCGGCGGGCGCGGGGCTGGTGCGGCTGGCCGTGGGTGACAGTGCGGAGGTCTACCGCATGACCGCGCCACCGGGGCTGATCGTGGATTCCGGCGCGCTGGACGCGCTGCTGCAGGATTCGCGCAGGCATGTATGGGTCTGCGGTCCCGGCCTGTCGGTGGATGAGGTGGCGGCGACCTTCCCCGCGCTGGTGCGTGCGGGCCGCGACGTGATCGCCGACGCCGGGGCGTTCACCATGGCGGCGGGCCAGCCCGACCGGCTGAAGGGGGCGGCCATCATCACCCCGCATATCGGTGAGTTCTCCCGCGTGTTCGGCAAGCCCGGCGCGGACCGTGTGGCGGCGGCACGGCAGGCAGCGGTGCGCACGGGGGCCGTTACCGTCATGAAGGGGCCGGACACCATCATCGCCAGTCCCGACGGGCGTGTGGCGATCAACAGCCACGCCACCGCCATGCTGGGCACGGCAGGGTCGGGCGATACGCTGACGGGAATCATCGCGGCCCTGCTGGCGGCGGGCATGCCACGCTGGGATGCGGCCTGCGCAGGGGTGTGGATGCATGGCGATGCCGCCCTGCATGCCGGGGAATGGCCGATCGCCGAGGATTTTGACCGCCACCTGGGCGCGGCACGGGCACGGGCGGAGGCTGCCGCGCAAAAAGTTTTCGGCTGAAAACGCCATTCGGGCCGCGTGGGATATTGCCCCATGGCCAATGGTGCGCTAAAGCCCCGCGCTTACAGCCTGGGCACAGTGCGGGCGTGGTGGAATTGGCAGACACGCCAGATTTAGGTTCTGGTGACGCAAGTCGTGGGGGTTCAAGTCCCTCCGCCCGTACCAAGATGCCGGCAAGTCGCGTTATGCGAGCAGACGTGGTGGCCAGACCGGCCTATTGCGTTCTTTGACACGTTCTGACCGAGAGGATGGCCTGGCAGATGCAGGTTACTGAAACGCTTTCCGATGGCCTGAAGCGCGGGTTCACCGTTACGGTGCCTGCTGCGGAAATCGAGAGCAAGCGCACCGCGCGCCTGAAAGAAGTTGGACAGTCCATGAAGCTGCCGGGCTTCCGCCCCGGGAAGGTGCCGATGAGCATCCTTCAGCAGCGTTTTGGCGAATCTGTTCAGGGCGAGGTCCTGGAGCAGGTTGTCAGCGAAGCAACCCGCACCCTGCTGGATGAGCGCGGCCTGCGCCCGGCCATGCAGCCCAAGGTTGACCTGGTTTCCGGCAGCGAGCCGGGCAGCAAGGAAGACCTGAAGTTCACGGTCGAATTCGAGGTCCTGCCCGAAATCACCATCCCCGACCTGTCCGATCTGTCGCTCGTGCGCCTCAAGTCCGAGGTGAACGCCGAGACCGTGGACAAGGCGCTGAATGAAATCGCAAGCCGCCAGCGTGAGTTCGAGAAGGTTGAGGAAGACCGTCCCGCCGCCACCGGCGACGTGGCCGTGGTCGACTTCGTGGGCAAGGTCGACGGTACGGCGTTCGAAGGCGGTTCCGCCGATGACGTGAGTGTCGAACTGGGCGGCGCGGGCTTCATTCCCGGTTTCGCCGAGCAGATCGAAGGCATGAAGGTTGGTGACGAAAAGGTGATCACCGTGACCTTCCCCGCCGATTACGGCGCGGAACACCTTGCGGGCAAGGAAGCCACCTTCGACATCAAGCTCAAGGAACTCCGCCGTCCGGTCGAGGCCAAGATTGACGATGAACTGGCCAAGAAGCTCGGCTTCGACGGGCTGGAACAGGTGCGTGAACTGATCAGCAAGCAGGTTGGTCAGGAATACGAACAGCTGTCCCGCCTGCGCCTGAAGCGCGAACTGCTGGACAAGCTGGCTGAAAAGACCGATTTCGAAGCCCCTCCGGGCATGGTCGATGCCGAGTTCTCCCAGATATGGAACCGCATCGAGGAAGACCGCAAGGCCGGTCGCCTGGATGAGGAAGACAAGGACAAGGACGAGGACACGCTGCGCGCCGACTATCGCAAGATTGCCGAACGCCGCGTGAAGCTGGGCCTTCTGCTGGCGGAAATCGGTCGCGTGAACAACATCACCGTGACGCAGGAAGAAATCGTGCACGCGGTTCGCGCCGAAGCCTCGCGCTATCCCGGTCAGGAACAGGCCGTGTTCGAGTACTTCTCCAAGAACCCGCAGGCTGTTGATGGCCTGCGTGGCCCGATCTTCGAAAACAAGGTCATCGACTACATTGTCGAGCTGGCGAAGGTCGAGGACAAGGACGTGACGCCGGAAGAACTGGCCGAAATGCCGGAAGCTGACGTCTGATCCGCTTTCGCGGCATAGATGGCGCATACGGCGCGCGGAAGGGGACTTCCGTGCGCCGTATGTGTTTGCGGACAGGTGAGTACGCACAGTTTGTCACCCCCGTTCATGGCAAAATGACGCGGGTGGGGTGGTATCTGGCGTGTTTGTCTCTATTTTGTCATAAGTAACCGGGAAGGGTCCGGCTGCGTCCGTGCTGTCCGCGCATCATTTGCCGCCAGCCGTGCGCGGGGTGGGCCCTTGCTTTTCAGGATCGGGAATATGGCTATGAGGGATCGGGATCCCGTAGAGATCTTCAATAACGCTCTGGTGCCCATGGTGGTGGAGCAGACCTCCCGCGGGGAACGGGCATTCGACATCTATTCCCGCCTTCTGCAGGAACGGATCATCTTTCTGACCGGGCCTGTCTATGATCAGGTTTCAGCCCTTGTGTCGGCGCAGCTGCTTTATCTGGAAAGCGTGAACCCGACCAAGGAAATCTCGTTCTACATCAACAGTCCGGGTGGCGTGGTGTCGGCGGGGCTGGCGATTTATGACACCATGCAGTACATCCGCTGCCCCGTCAGCACCGTGTGCATCGGGCAGGCCGCGTCCATGGGGTCGCTGCTGCTGGCTGGTGGGGAAAAGGGACGGCGATTCGCGCTCCCGAATTCCCGCGTCATGGTGCATCAGCCCTCTGGCGGTGCGCAGGGACAGGCCAGCGACATCGAAATTCAGGCGCAGGAAATCCTGACCATCCGCAAGCGCCTGAACGAGATCTACAAGGAGCATACCGGCCGCACGCTTGAGGAAATCGAGCAGAAGCTGGAACGCGACAGCTACATGTCGGCGGAAGAAGCGCAGGCATTCGGGATTGTGGATGAAGTGGTCCGTCGTAACGTTGCATCAAAACCTGCGGAGTAATCTGCATAAGGAAGCGCGCATACAGGCGCGCTTCCTGCCACTGTGGGTGAAAATCACCTGCGGCGTGCCGGGGTGGTACCACCCGGCCGCAAGGTATGGAGAAGTTCCCCCGCGTGGGAATAGGAGCGGTTATGAATAACAAATCCGGCGATTCCAAAAATACGCTTTACTGCTCGTTCTGCGGCAAGTCGCAGCACGAGGTCCGCAAACTGATCGCCGGTCCCACCGTGTTCATTTGCGATGAATGCGTCGAATTGTGCATGGATATCATCCGTGAGGAACACAAGACGCATCTGGTCAAATCGCGCGATGGCGTGCCGACACCGCGGGAAATCTGCAAGATCCTGGATGACTATGTCATTGGCCAGGCCCATGCGAAGAAGGTGCTGTCGGTCGCGGTGCATAACCACTACAAGCGCCTGGCTCACGCCCAGAAGAACAATGATGTCGAGATCGCAAAATCCAACATCATGCTGATCGGGCCGACCGGTTCGGGCAAGACGCTGCTGGCGCAGACGCTGGCCCGTATTCTTGACGTGCCCTTTACCATGGCTGACGCAACAACCCTGACCGAAGCCGGCTACGTGGGCGAGGATGTGGAAAACATCATCCTCAAGCTGCTGCAGGCTGCGGATTACAACGTGGAAAAGGCGCAGCGCGGCATTGTCTATATTGATGAGATCGACAAGATTTCGCGCAAGTCGGACAATCCCTCCATCACCCGCGACGTCAGTGGTGAAGGCGTGCAGCAGGCGCTGCTGAAGATCATGGAAGGCACCGTTGCATCCGTGCCGCCGCAGGGCGGGCGCAAGCATCCGCAGCAGGAATTTTTGCAGGTCGATACCACCAACATGCTGTTCATCTGCGGTGGTGCGTTTGCCGGGCTGGACAAGATCATCAGCGCGCGTGGCAAGGGGTCGGGCATCGGCTTCGGCGCGGATGTGCAGTCGCCGGACGAACGCCGCATGGGTGCCGTGCTGCGCGATGTGGAGCCCGAGGACCTGCTGAAATTCGGCCTGATACCGGAATTCATCGGCCGTTTGCCCGTTGTCGCGACGCTGGAGGATCTGGATGAGGCAGCCCTGATCGAGATCCTGACCAAGCCCAAGAACGCGCTGGTCAAGCAGTATGCCCGTCTGTTCCAGATGGAAGACGTGCAGCTGACCTTTACCGAGGACGCCCTGCGCCAGGTGGCCCAGCGCGCCATTGCGCGGAGGACGGGGGCACGTGGCCTGCGCGCCATTCTGGAAAGCATCCTGCTGTCGACCATGTTCGAGCTTCCCGGCCTGAAAAATGTCGAGGAAATCGTGGTCAACAAGGAAGTGGCCGAAGGCAAGGCGCAGCCTGTCTATGTGTATGGGAAAAACGAGCCCGCCGAACAGTCTGCCTGACGGCAGGGCCGGTTTTCGCCGAAATGCCATCACCGGACTTGTGATGATGGCGCGTCGTGACAACATGAAGTGAAGTTGTCGCATATGCGGCGCGACGGATGGGCAGGCCGCAATGTTCGGGTGCCCATCCGGGATCGTCCATACAGGAGGTCAAAAAAACAACATGTCTGAAATTGACAGGCTGAACCCCGTGCCCGAGGGGACGGAAACGACGGATAATAACATGGTAGCCAATCCGCCCGTGGCCAAGCACGAAACGGAAGAAACAACCAGCGCACACGACACGATCGCCGTGCTGCCGCTGCGCGATATCGTTGTTTTCCCGCATATGATCGTGCCGCTGTTCGTGGGACGTGAAAAATCCGTGCGTGCGCTGGAAGCCGTGACCCGCAGCGACAAGCAGATCCTGCTGGTCGCGCAGAAGAATGCGGCGCAGGATGACCCCGCGCCCGACGACATCTATCGCTATGGCACCGTGTCCACCATCCTGCAGTTGCTCAAGCTGCCCGATGGCACGGTCAAGGTGCTGGTCGAAGGTGGCCGCCGCGCCCACATTACCGCCCTGCATGAGGTTGACGGCCATTTCGAGGCCGAGATCGAGGACGTGCCGGAGCAGGAAACCGATGGCAAGGAAGCCGAGGCCATCGGCCGCACGCTGATCGGTCAGTTCGAGCAGTATATCAAGCTGAACAAGAAGATCGCACCAGAGGTGCTGGTCTCTCTTAACCAGATTGATGACCTGTCGAAGCTGGCGGATACCATTGCCAGCCATCTGAACCTGAAGATTCCCGAAAAGCAGGAAATCCTCGAGATTCAGGACGTGAATGCGCGTCTGGAGCGGGTTTTCGCGCATATGGAAGCCGAAATCGGCGTATTGCAGGTGGAAAAGCGTATCCGTAACCGCGTGAAGCGGCAGATGGAAAAGACGCAGCGCGAGTACTACCTGAACGAGCAGCTCAAGGCGATCCAGAAGGAACTGGGCGAAGGCGAGGACGGCAAGGACGAGACCGCCGAGCTTGAGGAAAAGATCGCCAAGACCAAGCTGAGCAAGGAAGCGCGCGAGAAGGCTGTGGCCGAGCTGAAGAAGCTGCGGAGCATGAGCCCGATGTCCGCGGAATCGACGGTGGTGCGCAACTACCTTGACTGGATTCTGGGCATCCCGTGGAAAAAGCGCTCCAAGGTGCGCCATGATCTGTCCGAAGCCCAGAAGGTGCTGGATACCGATCATTATGGTCTGGAGAAGGTTAAGGAACGCATCATCGAATATCTGGCGGTGCAGAGTCGCGCGCAGAAGCTGAAGGGGCCGATCCTGTGTCTGGTGGGACCGCCCGGCGTAGGTAAGACCTCGCTGGCCAAGTCCATTGCCAAGGCGACGGGGCGTCAGTATGTCCGCATGTCGCTGGGCGGCATGCGCGACGAAGCCGAAATCCGCGGCCACCGTCGAACCTATATCGGTTCCATGCCCGGCAAGATCATTCAGGGGATGAAGAAGGCCAAGACCTCGAATCCGCTGTTCCTGCTTGATGAAATCGACAAGCTCGGTGCCGACTGGCGTGGTGATCCGTCTTCCGCGCTGCTGGAAGTGCTGGATCCGGAACAGAATTCAACTTTTGGTGATCATTATCTGGAGGTCGATTACGACCTGTCGGATGTGATGTTCATCACCACGGCCAACAGCCTGAACATGCCCCAGCCCCTGCTGGACCGCATGGAGATCATCCGTCTGTCCGGTTACACGGAAGATGAAAAGGTCGAGATCGCCAAGCGTCACCTGCTGTCCAAGCAGACGGCGGCGAATAATCTGAAGCCGGGCGAATGGTCGGTGACCGATGATGCGCTGCGGGAACTGATTCGCAGCTACACCCGTGAAGCGGGCGTGCGTAACCTGGAGCGCGAGATCGCGACCCTGGCGCGTAAGGCCGTGACGGAAATCGTGACGGGCAAGGCCAAGACCGTGGAAATCACGGCTGAGAACCTTGAAAAATATGCAGGCGTGAAGCGTTTCCGCCATGGCGAGACCGAGTCGGAAGACATGGTCGGAGTCGTGACCGGGCTGGCATGGACCGAGGTGGGAGGAGAGATCCTGACCATCGAAAGTGTGATGGTGCCCGGCAAGGGGAACATCAAGCTGACCGGCAAGCTGGGCGATGTGATGAAGGAAAGCGTCGCGGCGGCGCTGTCCTATGTCCGCAGCCGCGCCGTGACCTTTGGCATCAGCCCCGACCTGTTTGAAAAGCGTGACCTCCACGTGCATGTGCCCGAAGGGGCCACGCCCAAGGATGGCCCTTCGGCCGGTATCGCCATGGCGACATCCATCGTCAGCGTCATGACGGGCATTCCCGTGCGCCGTGACGTGGGCATGACGGGGGAAATCACCCTGCGCGGGCGTGTGCTGCCAATCGGTGGCCTGAAGGAGAAGCTGCTGGCGGCCCACCGGGCGGGACTGACCACCATCTTCATCCCCAAGGATAACGAGAAGGATCTGGTGGACATTCCCGAAGTCGTGACCAGGGCACTGACCATCCTTCCGGTCTCGCATGTGGATGAGGTGATCGGGCAGGCGCTGGTCCGCAAGCCCGAACCGATCGAGTGGACGGAACCGGTGACTTCCGGCGCCACGGAAGGCACGGCAGCCCCCGCGCTGACGCATTAGTCAGGGCGCGCAGGGTCGCAAAAATGTCATGATGGGGGGGAATGACGGAATTTCTCTGTCATTCCCCGAATTCTGTCGGTTGACGTGAGAAAAAACAGCGGCATAGTGCGTGCAGAAATGCGGCGCGACTTTTGAATGATTGCGTAGGCGCACAGTACAAAGAAAGGCGTAAAATGGAGAAGCCACTTAACAAGCAGGAACTCGTCGCTGCGGTAGCCGAGGAAGCCGATCTGGCCAAGGCAAAGGCTGGCGAAGTGGTTGATGCGGTTTTCGGTGCGATCGAAAAGGCGCTGGCAAGCAAGCAGGAAGTCCGTCTGGTTGGTTTTGGTACGTTCGTGACCGCCACCCGCAAGGCGGCCAAGGGGCGCAACCCCCGCACGGGTGAGCCGCTGGACATTCCGGCTTCCACGTCCGTGCGTTTCAAGCCGGGCAAGAACCTGAAGGAAGCCGTCAGCAAGTAAGGCTGGCTGTTTTTTCCGGACAAAAAAAGAAGGGGCAATCCATTTTTTGGGTTGCCCCTTTTTTTGCAATCGCTTAGTAGGGTCGCGGGCGATTAGCTTAGCGGTAGAGCATCTCGTTTACACCGAGAGGGTCGGCGGTTCGATCCCGTCATCGCCCACCATATGTTTCCATGCTTGTGGGAACATGCACCACGCGGGTGTAGCTCAGTTGGTTAGAGCGCCGGCCTGTCACGCCGGAGGTCGCGGGTTCGAGCCCCGTCACTCGCGCCATTACGGCACAATTTATCATATCCCCACCACGCCAGACGCAGCCGCGCTGGCGTTTTTTTTGTGCCTGTTTCCTACACGGAAAAATGACAACAACAATTCGTGCCATCAAAGTAATGATCACGTGATGTTGACGTAAATATCCCGAAACATGTCCTCACATTAATGTTCACCCAAGAACACGGTTAAGTAACTGTTCCCTGCACCATGTTGGGTCTAGCATCCTGAAAGCCAGAGATAAGTCGATAAAGACACCCGGTGGCGTATTAACAGGTTGGGAACACGGAAGATGCATTCCGTTATCGCTGATTATTTGCCCGTACTTATATTCGGTTGCATTGCAGTGGTGATCGCAGGGGCGATGCTGGGCAGTTCGCTGCTGTTTGGGCACCAGAAACCCTACGCCGAGAAAACGTCCGCATATGAATGTGGTTTCGAGGCATTCGACAATGCACGTCATCGTTTTGACGTGCGGTTCTACCTGGTCGCGATCCTGTTCATCATTTTCGACCTGGAGGTCGCATTCCTCTTCCCGTGGGCTGTCAGCCTGTCACGGATCGGGTGGTTCGGGTTCGCGTCCATGATGGGCTTCCTGGGCGTTCTGGTGGTTGGCTTCATCTATGAATGGAGCAAGGGCGCGCTGGACTGGGATTGAACATGACAAGGGGAGGCGCGCCAATGGGCACCAACGATACATCCGGGCCGGACCGGCCCGCGGACAGCATTGCATGGAACCGCGAAATGCTGCCGCCGGGACCGCAGCAGGATGCGGTGATCAAGGGCATTACCGGTGAAATCACCGAAAAGGGCTTTGTGGTCGCAAGCCTGGACAAGCTGGTGAACTGGGGCCGCACCGGCAGCCTGTGGCCCATGTCCTTCGGGTTGGCATGCTGCGCCGTGGAAATGATCCATGCCTATATGCCGCGTTACGACCTGGACCGCATGGGCATCATCCCGCGTGGGTCGCCGCGCCAGTCGGACGTGATGATCGTCGCCGGCACGCTGACCAACAAGATGGCGCCCGCCCTGCGCCGGGTATACGACCAAATGGCCGAGCCGCGCTGGGTCATCTCCATGGGGTCATGCGCCAATGGTGGCGGGTATTACCATTATTCCTATTCAGTGGTGCGCGGGTGCGACCGCATCGTGCCGGTGGATGTATATGTCCCCGGCTGCCCCCCCACGGCAGAGGCGCTGATTTACGGCATTCTGCAACTGCAGAAGAAAATTCGCAGGACAGGGACAATCCGCCGTGGCTGATCCCGCAAACACTCCCCCCGTTGCCGTGGCCGGACCGCGCGCCGTGTCGGGCCCGCTGGGCGCCATTGCCTTTCGCCTGTCCACGGCCGTGCCGGGCATCATCTCGGCAGGGATCGAGAAGGGCGAACTGGTGGTACGCACCACGCGGCATCGTCTGCTCGATCTCATGACCATGCTGCGTGATGATCCGCGTTATGCCTGCCAGCAGGTCATGGATATCTGCGGCGTGGACTTTCCCGACCGGGCCGAACGGTTCGACGTGGTCTACAACCTGCTGTCCGTTACCCATAACCACCGCATCCGCGTGATCGTGACGACGGATGAAACATCTCCCGTGCCGTCCGTCCACCAGCTGTGGCCTGCGGCCACATGGTGGGAACGCGAATGCTACGACCTGTTCGGCGTGCTGTTTACCGATCAGCCGGACCTGCGACGCATCCTGACAGATTACGGTTTTGAAGGGCATCCGCTGCGCAAGGATTTCCCGCTGACCGGTTATGTCGAGCTTCGCTACGACGAGGACCGGCGGCAGGTGGTCTATGAGCCGGTCGATCTGGTGCAGGATTTCCGCAATTTCGATTTCGAATCCCCATGGGAAGGCATCCTGACCCTGCCGGGTGACGAAAAGGCGCATGCCGACCGCCAGGACATGAAACGACAGGGATAGGCGACAGATGAGCGACGTAACCCTTCGTAGTGATACGGATATCCCCGACAGCCTTCTGCCCGAAGATACGGATGGAGAGGTGAAGCGCCATGTGGTGGAAATTGATTCCCACGCGCTGAATTTCGGGCCACAGCATCCGTCCGCCCACGGCGTGCTGCGGCTGGTGCTGGAAATGGAGGGCGAGGTCGTCGCCCGGGCCATTCCGCATGTCGGCCTGCTGCATCGCGGCACGGAAAAGCTGATCGAATACAAGACGTATCCCAAGGCGCTGCCGTATTTCGATCGCCTCGATTACGTCTCGCCGATGTGCGAGGAGCAGGCCTTCGCGCTGGCAGTAGAAAAGCTGCTGAATATCGAGGCCCCGGAACGCGCCAAGTGGATACGGGTCATGTTTGCCGAGATCACGCGTATCCTGAATCATATCCTCAATCTGACCTCCTTCGGGCTGGACTGCGGCGCGCTGACGCCCGCGTTGTGGGGATATGAGGAACGCGAAAAGCTGATCGAGTTTTATGAAGCCGCATCCGGCGCGCGGTTCCATGCCAATTACGTCCGCCCCGGCGGCGTGGCGCGTGACCTGCCTGCCGGGCTGGAGGAGCGCATTGCCGACTGGGCGCGTACCTTCCCCAAATGGATTGACGACCTTGAATCGCTGCTGACCAGCAACCGCATCTGGAAACAGCGCACGGTGGGCATTGGCGTCTTCACCACCGAACAGGCCCTGGCCTGGGGCTTCAGCGGTCCGTGCCTGCGTGCCTCGGGCGTGCCGTGGGACCTGCGTCGCAGCCAACCCTATGACAATTACGACAAGGTCGAGTTCAACGTGCCCGTGGGCCGTCAGGGCGACTGTTACGACCGTTACCTGATCCGCGTGGCGGAGATGCGCGAAAGCGTGCGCATCATCAACCAGTGCCTTGAACAGATCCGCCCCGGCCCGGTGAAGGTGCGTGACCACAAGATCACGCCGCCGCCGCGCCGCGAAATGAAGCGGTCGATGGAAGCACTGATCCATCACTTCAAGCTGTTTACCGAAGGCTATCACGTCCCGCCGGGCGCCACCTACACCGTGACCGAAACCCCCAAGGGCGAGTTCGGCGTGTATCTGGTGGCCGATGGCAGCAACCGGCCGTATCGCTGCAAGATCCGGCCCACGGGTTTTTCCCATCTCCAGGCAATCGACGAGATGTCGCGCCGGCACATGCTGGCGGATGCCGTGGCCATTATCGGGTCGCTCGACCTGGTATTTGGTGAGATTGACAGGTGACCGACATGTCCGTCCAGCCCAGCGCGCCCGAAGGCGCGGAACCGACCCGGTTCGAATTTGATTCCGAGAGCGAACAGCAGATCGCGACCATCCTTGCCAAGTATCCGCCTGAACGCAAGGCAAGCGGCGTGCTGCCGCTGCTGTATGTCGTGCAGAAGCAGATGGGCCGCCAGACCGGCAGCGCATGGATCCCCCGCGTGGCCATGGATGTGGTGGCCGCGCGGCTGGAAATGGCCCCGATCCGTGTTTACGAGGTCGCGACCTTCTACCTCATGTTCAATACGAAGCCGATCGGCCGGTACCACCTGCAGGTCTGCACCACCACGTCGTGCTGGCTGCGCGGGTCGGATGACGTGACGGCGGCGTGCAAGGCGGCAACGGGCATCCGGGCGTTTGGGGAGACCAGCGCCGACGGCCTGTTCACCCTGACGGAGGTCGAATGCCTTGGCGCCTGCGCCAACGCCCCGATCCTGCAGGTTGATGATGATTATTACGAGGATCTGGATGGCCCGCGCACCGAAGAACTGATCGAGGCGCTGAAACGTGGTGAACGCCCCACGCCCGGCCCCACCATCGATCGTCTGAACTCCGCCCCCGCCGGTGGGCGCAGGGTGCTGGTGGATGACGCGACGCACAAGCCGCAGGGGCAGGGGTAAGGATCATGCTGCAGGACAAGGACCGCATCTTCACCAACCTGTATGGCCAGGATGACTGGCGGCTGGCTGGTGCCCGTGCCCGTGGCGACTGGAACGGTACGGCCGACATACTGGCGCGCGGGCCGGACGCCATCATTGCCGAGATGAAGGCATCCGGCCTGCGTGGGCGCGGGGGGGCCGGTTTCCCCACCGGGGTCAAATGGTCGTTCATGCCCAAGAAGAATGACGGCCGGCCGCATTACCTCGTCATCAATGGCGATGAGTCGGAACCGGGCACCTGCAAGGACCGCGAAATCCTGCGTCACGACCCGCACAAGCTGGTGGAAAGCGCGCTGATCGCATCCTTCGCCATGGGCGCGCATGCGGCCTACATCTACATCCGTGGTGAGTTCTATAACGAGGCCATGCACCTTCAGCACGCCATTGACGAGGCGTATGAAGCCGGTCTGATCGGAAAGAACGCCTGCGGGTCGGGCTGGGATTTCGACTTCTACATCCATCGCGGTGCCGGTGCCTACATATGCGGCGAGGAAACCGCCCTGCTGGAAAGCCTGGAGGGCAAGAAGGGCCAGCCGCGCATGAAGCCGCCTTTCCCGGCGGCGATGGGTCTGTATGGCTGCCCCACCACGGTCAACAATGTCGAAAGCATTGCCGTTTCCGCCACCATCCTGCGGCGGGGGGCCGCATGGTTTTCGGGGCTGGGGCGGCCCAACAACGCAGGCACCAAGCTTATGGCCATATCGGGCCACGTCAACACGCCGTGCGTGTTTGAAGAAGAGCTGGGCGTCCCCATGAAGGATCTGATCGAAAAGCATGGCGGCGGTGTGCGGGGCGGGTGGGACAACCTGCTGGCGGTCATCCCCGGTGGCTGTTCGGTGCCCATGCTGCCGCGCGATGTGTGCGACACCGTTCTGATGGATTACGACAGCCTGCGCGCCGAAGGCTCCGGCCTTGGCACCGGCTGCATGATCGTGATGGACAAATCCACCGACATCATCGCGGCGATCGCCCGGTTCTCGAAATTCTTCAAACATGAAAGCTGTGGCCAGTGCACGCCGTGCCGCGAGGGCACGGGATGGATGATGCGCATCATGGAACGCATGGTCGAAGGTCGCGCCGAGATCGAGGAAATCGACATGCTCGAACAGGTCACCCGGCAGGTGGAGGGACACACCATCTGCGCACTGGGTGATGCGGCGGCATGGCCGATACAGGGGCTGATCCGCCGGTTCCGTCCGGTCATGGAAGAACGCATCCATGCCTACAAGGCCGCCCATGGCGGCACGCGGCCCGTGCAGGTGCCTGCGGGCCTGGTTGAAGCTGCGGAGTAGGAACAGTGGTAAAAGTAACCGTTGACGGTCTTCCGGTCGAAGTGCCCGCAGGTTCCTCCGCCCTTCAGGCGTGCGAGGCGGCGGGCAAGGAAATCCCGCGTTTCTGTTATCATGAACGCCTGTCGGTGGCGGGGAACTGCCGGATGTGCCTGGTCGAGGTATCGGGCGGGCGCAAGCCGGTAGCGTCATGCGGCTTCCCCATCGGGGAGGGGATGCATATCTTCACCGATACCGAAGTCGTGCGCCGCGCCCGCCGCGCGGTGATGGAATTCCTGCTGATCAATCATCCGCTGGACTGTCCCATCTGTGACCAGGGCGGTGAATGCGACCTGCAGGATCAGGCTTTCGGCTATGGCGCGGACCATTCCCGCTACCGTGAAAACAAGCGGGCGGTGACCGACAAGTATCTCGGCCCGCTGGTCAAGACGGTCATGACGCGCTGCATCCAGTGCACGCGCTGCATCCGGTTTTCGACCGAAATCGCGGGCGTGCCCGAACTGGGCGGGGTTTCGCGTGGTGAAAACCTGGAAATCACCAATTATGTTGAAAAGGCCCTGACATCCGAACTTTCGGGCAACCTGATCGACATATGCCCCGTGGGCGCCCTGACATCGCAGCCTTACGCCTTTACCGCCCGGGCATGGGAACTCAGGCGCACGGACTCGATCGATGTCTGTGACGCGGTGGGAACCAATATCGTCATGCATGCCCGTGGGGCGGCGGTGCTGCGCATCGTGCCGCGCATCAATGACGAGGTGAACGAGGAATGGCTGTCGGACAAGGGCCGGTTCGTGGTCGATGGCTTTCGCCGCCGTCGCCTTGACCGGCCATGGGTGCGGGTGGACGGCAGGCTCCAGCCCGCAAGCTGGCAGGATGCCTTTTCCACCATCGCCACGCGGCTGAAAAACGTACCGGGGGAGCGCATTGGCGCGATCGCGGGCGACATGTGCGATGCCGAAAGCATGATGGCGCTGAAGGACCTTATGGAAACACTGGGGTCCAGCAATATCGACTGCCGTCAGGACGGGGCGAAATACGATACGTCGCGCCGTGACTTCTATACGTTCAACAGCGGCATTACCGGCATTGAGGATGCGGATGCGCTGCTGATCGTGGGCACCATTCCGCGGCAGGAAGCCCCGGTGCTGAATGCCCGCATCCGCAAGCGCTTCCTTGCCGCCGGACGGGGTGGCTTTCCCATCGCCATGATCGGCGCGCCCAATGCCGACCCGACCTATGCTGCCACGGTCCTGGGCGAGGGGCCGGACACGCTGGCGAAGCTGGCCGCAGGTGAACTGCCGTTTGCCGATGTGCTGAAAAACGCGAAAAACCCCATGGTCATTGTCGGTCACGGCGCACTGACCCGCCCCGATGGACAGGCAATTGCAAAGGCATGCTGGGACCTGGCGGTGCAGGTGGGGGCGATCACCGCCGGCTGGCACGGCTTCAATGTCCTGCATACGGCCGCCAGCCGGGTTGCGGGACTGGACCTTGGCCTTGTCCCCGGAACCGGGGGGCGTGACGTGGCCGGCATGCTGGATGGCGGGGTGGATGTGCTGTGGCTGCTGGGCGCAGATGAATTCGCGACCGACCGTATCGGCCCGGAAACATTTGTCATCTATCAGGGACATCATGGCGATGCGGGGGCCGCGCGGGCGGATGTGATCCTGCCCGGTACGCTGTATGCCGAAAAGCCGGGGACCTACACCAATACCGAAGGGCGGGTGCAGGAAGCCTTCCGTGCCATCATGCCGCCCGGTGACGCGCGGGAAGACTGGCGCATCCTGCGGGCGTTTTCCGAAGTGGCGGGACGCAAGCTGCCCTATGACACGCTGGAGGCCCTGCGTGCACGCATGGCGCGGGCCAATCCCGTATTCGGGCAACCGGCGTGGGTGCGCCACGGCACGACGGACACCACCGCGCCACAGGCGGGGCCGGTGTCCGTGTCCAGCGACCCGTTCCGCCCGGTCATTGCCGATTATTACCTGACCCATGCCGTGTGTCGCGCCAGTCCCACCATGGAAACCTGTTCGGGGATTTACGTGCATCCCGCAATCGAGGCGGCGGAGTAGGCAAGATGGCAGATTTCTTCTTTCACACCACGCCTGGCCAGCTTCTGCTGATCGTGCTGGAAACGCTGGCGGTGCTGGTGCCGCTGCTGCTGGGGGTTGCGTACCTGACACTGGCCGAACGCAAGGTGATGGCCGCCATGCAGTTGCGCAAGGGGCCGAACGTGAACGGTCCGTTCGGCGTGCTGCAGGCCTTTGCCGACGCGATCAAGATGCTGACGAAGGAAACGGTGATCCCGTCGGGTGCGAACAGGATGCTGTTCCTGTTCGCGCCATTCCTGACGTTTTCGCTGGCCATGGTGGCGTGGGCGGTAATCCCGACGGGTAACGGGCTGGCCATCGCCAACATCAATGTGGGCGTGCTGTACCTGCTCGCGATTTCCTCGCTGGGTGTTTACGGCATCCTGATCGCGGGTTGGGCGTCCAACTCAAAATACGCCTTCCTTGGCGGCCTGCGCTCTGCCGCGCAGATGGTGTCGTATGAAGTGTCCATCGGGCTGGTGATCGTGTCGGTCCTGCTGGCGGTGGGTAGCCTCAATCTCAATGACATCGTGCTGGCGCAGCGCAATGTGTGGTTCTGCCTGCCCATGTTCCCGATGTTCATCGTGTTTTTCATCTCGGCCCTGGCCGAGACCAACCGCGCGCCATTTGACCTGCCGGAAGGCGAAAGCGAACTGGTGGCAGGCTTCTTCGTCGAATATTCCGCACTGGCGTTCGGCCTGTTCTTCCTGGGGGAATACGCGAACATGTTCCTTATGTCGGGCATGGTCAGCATCCTGTTCCTGGGGGGATGGCTGCCGCCGCTGGGGATCGCGCCCTTTACGTGGATACCGGGGCCGCTGTGGCTGATCGCGAAGATCCTGTTCTGCCTGTTCGTGTTCATCTGGGTGCGCGCGACATTTCCCCGCTATCGCTATGACCAGCTCATGCGGCTGGGGTGGAAGGTATTCCTGCCGTTCTCGCTGGCGTGGATGGTGCTGAGCGCGGGATTCCTGATGGTAACGGGCCTTCTGCCCGGAGGAGCAGGCTGATGGGTACCTTAAGCAAAGCCGCCCGGTCCATGCTTCTGTCCGAACTGGTGACGGGCATGAGCGTGACACTGAAGGCGTTTTTCAAGCCGAAGGCCACGATCAATTACCCTTATGAAAAGGGCGTGCTGTCACCGCGTTTCCGTGGCGAACACGCACTGCGCCGTTACCCCAACGGGGAGGAGCGCTGCATTGCGTGCAAGCTGTGCGAGGCGACATGTCCCGCCGAAGCCATCACCATCGAGGCCGAACCGCGTGATGACGGCTCGCGCCGGACCACGCGTTACGACATTGACATGACCAAGTGCATCTATTGCGGCCTGTGCGAGGAAGCCTGCCCGGTCGATGCGATTGTCGAAGGCCCGAATTATGAGTTCGCGACCGAAACGCGCGAAGAACTTATGTACAACAAGGACAAGCTCCTGGCCAATGGCGACCGATGGGAAAGCGTTCTCGCACGCAGGCTTGAGCTTGATGCCCCGTACCGCTGACACCGCACGGCGGATGCGGCGCAGGTCGCC
Organism: Komagataeibacter oboediens; assembly: GCF_018491655.1. NCBI lineage: Bacteria > Pseudomonadati > Pseudomonadota > Alphaproteobacteria > Acetobacterales > Acetobacteraceae > Komagataeibacter > Komagataeibacter oboediens. The sequence goes on from NZ_JABLUU010000004.1 coordinate 168,785, forward strand.
CCCGCCATGCCAGCAGGAGGAAACATCCATGCGGCAGGAAGCTCACCCATGATGACCCAGATTGTCTTTTACGTCTTTGCGGCGGTGCTGGTCCTGTCCGCCACCATGGTGGTGTGCGCGCGCAACCCCGTGCATTCGGTGCTGTTCCTGATCCTTGCGTTCTTCAACGCGGCGGGGCTGTTCCTGATCGCGGGGGCCGAATTCCTCGCCATGACGCTGGTGATTGTCTATGTCGGCGCCGTCGCGGTGCTGTTCCTGTTCGTGGTCATGATGCTGGATGTCAATTTCGCGCAGATGCGTGAGGGCGTGCAGCGCTATGCGCCCATTGGCGGCGTGGTTGGCGGCGTGCTGCTGGTTGAACTGATCATGGCGTTCACCCACTGGCGGGTGGCCTCCAACATAGGCCAGATCAGACACCTTGTTCCGTCCTCGCCCGAGCGCACCAATACCGCGGCACTGGGGGACGTGCTGTACACTCATTACATCTTCCTGTTCCAGTCCTGCGCGCTGGTGCTGCTGGTGGCCATGATCGGCGCGATCGTGCTGACGCTGCGTGACCGGCCCACCGGACGCCGGCAGGACATCGACCGACAGCACGACCGCACGCCGGCCGACAGTCTGGAAATGCTGCAGGTTCCGCTGGGCGCGGGGGTGGCGGCGCAGGGCGGTTTCCTGCGCCCGCACACGTCATATGACGTGGCGTCGGTGCCCGGCAGCTATGGCACCGAAGCGTGGCGTGAACAGGAAGTGGAAGAAGAAACACAGACCGCGCTGGTGATCATTCCCCCCGCGGCAGGTACGAAAGGACAGGACGATGCATAGCGCGATTGAGGGCATTGGCCTTGCGCCATACCTGAGCATTGGCGCGATCCTGCTGGTGCTGGGCGTGTTCGGTATTTTCGTGAACCGAAAGAACGTCATCATCATCCTGATGTCGATCGAACTGATCCTGCTGTCGGCCAACATCAATTTCGTGGCGTTTTCAGCTGCCACCGGTGACCTGTCGGGGCAGGTGATGACGCTGTTCGTACTGACCATCGCGGCGGCGGAATCCGCCATCGGGCTGGCCATTGTCACGGTCTATTTCCGTAATCGCGGCTCGATCGAAGTCGATGATATCACGATGATGAAGGGGTAAGGGAAATGCAGACGGCATCCTTCCTTTTTGAAGTGGCGGTGTTTGCGCCCCTGATCGGCTTCCTGGTGGCGGGCTGTTTCGGGCACCTCATGGGTGATAACGCGGCGCGGTTCACCACCATTGCACTCATGACCTGCGCAGCACTGTCGGCCATTGGCGTGCTGGGGTTCGAGATGGGCGACGTGGGCACGTTTGTCGTGCCCGTGGCCGACTGGATCCATGCCGCCGGCTTCCGGGCCGACTGGCAGCTGCGCATGGACATGCTGTCGGTCAGCGTGGTGGCCATGGTCACGGTGGTGTCCCTGCTGGTGCATGTGTACAGCGTGGGCTACATGGCACATGAGGCGCGGCCGGTGTACCGCTTCTTTTCATACCTGTCGCTGTTCACGTTCGCCATGCTCATGCTGGTGACATCGGACAACCTGCTGCAGCTGTTCTTCGGCTGGGAAGGGGTGGGCCTGGCGAGTTACCTGCTGATTGGCTACTGGTATGACCGGCCATCGGCCTGTGCCGCCGCCATCAAGGCGTTCGTGGTCAACCGCGTGGCGGACCTGTTCTTCCTTGTCGGTATCTCGCTGGTCTTCATCCGGCTGGGCAGCGTGTCGTATGACGATATTTTCGCCGCCATCCCCTACCATGTGAATGATACGTTCGTGCTGTTTGGCACGCATCCGCTGTTTGAAGTTATCGCGACGCTGCTGTTCATCGGGGCCATGGGCAAGTCGGCGCAGCTGTTCCTGCATACATGGCTGCCCGATGCGATGGAGGGGCCGACCCCGGTCTCCGCCCTGATCCACGCGGCGACCATGGTGACGGCGGGCATCTTCCTTATGGTGCGCATGTCGCCGCTGGTCAGCCTTGCACCCGTCACGCGCGACCTGATCGTGCTGGTGGGCGGCACCACAAGCTTCTTTGCCGCAACCGTGGGGCTGGTCCAGCCTGACATCAAGCGCACCATTGCCTATTCCACCTGTTCGCAGCTTGGCTACATGTTCGTGGCCGTTGGCGTGGGGGCGTATCAGGCGTCAATGTTCCACCTGACCACGCATGCGTTCTTCAAGGCGCTTCTGTTCCTTGGTGCGGGCTGCGTGATCCATGCCGTGCATGATGAACAGGACATGTTCCGCATGGGCGGGCTGTGGCGGAAGATCCCCTTCACCTATGCTGCCATGTGGATTGGCAGCCTTGCGCTGGCGGGTATCTTTCCGTTCGCCGGGTACTGGTCGAAGGATGCGATCCTTGAGGCCGCATGGATGTCGGACAGCGGCATGGCCCATTATGGCTGGGTCATGGGGTGTGTGACCGCATTCCTGACCGCGCTGTATAGCTGGCGCCTGATCTTCCTTGTGTTCCACGGCACGCCACGGGATGCGCACCTGCATGACGGCGCGCATGAAAGCCCGGCATCCATGCTGGTGCCGGTGGGGCTGCTGTCGGTTGGCGCGGTGGTTGCGGGCGTGGTGCTGGCGCCATTCTATATCGGTAGCCATCAGGCCGCGTTCTGGAATGGGGCGATTGCCGCCATTCCCGGCCATGACGTGATTGAACGCCTTGAACAGACGCCCGGCTTCATCGCGCTGGTGCCGACATTCGCCGCCGTATTCGGCATTGTCGTGGCCTATGTCTGCTATATCGCAAGCCCCGGCATTCCAGCGGCCCTCGCACGCAGCCTGCGTCCGCTTTACCTGTTCCTGCTGAACAAATGGTATTTCGACGAACTGTATGACGTGGCCATCATCCGTCCCTATCGCGCGATTGCGCGCCTGTTGTGGAAGGGCGTGGATGAGGACGTGGTCGAGGGCATACCCGAAGGGCTGGCCCGCCTGACCGCAGGCAGCGCGGGGCAGGCCGTGCGCATCCAGACCGGGTCCATGGCCGTCTATGCCTTTTCCATGCTGATCGGGCTGGTGGTACTGCTGACCACCATGCTGTTCTTCCGCTAACCCCAGGGACGTCAGGGCCAATACCAATGAACTGGACACTTGCGCTGCCTGAAATCGTGCTGGCCCTGTCGGGGCTGGTCATCCTGCTTGCCGGGGTGATGCAACGGCGCGGGCAGGCCTTCTTCTCCTGTGCGATGATGACGCTGCTGGCCCTGGTGGTTACCGGCATCCTTGTCGTGTTTTCGCCCGATGGCACCGGCTACAGCCATATCTTCATCAATGACGGCTTTGCCCGTTTCATGAAGGTACTGAGCCTGACGGGGGCTGCGCTGTCGGTTGTGCTGAGCGTGGGATATGCGCGGGAAATGGAAATCGACAAGTTCGAATTTCCGGTCCTGATCCTGTTTTCCACGCTGGGCACGATGATCATGGCGTCCTCGGGCAACCTCATGACGCTGTTTGTCGGGCTGGAACTGTCCTCGCTGTCCATCTATATCCTGTGCGCCTTCGCACGCGACCGGGTGACGGCGGCAGAGGCAGGGCTGAAGTATTTCGTGCTAGGGTCGCTGGCGTCGGGGCTGCTGCTGTATGGCATCTCGCTGGCGTACGGTTTTGCCGGGACGATGGAATATGCGGGCCTGCAACAGGCGGTGCGCGGCAGCGCGGTGCTGCCGGCGGGGCTTATGGTGGGGATCGTGTTCGTGCTGGTGGGGCTGTGTTTCAAGCTGTCCATGGTGCCGTTCCATATGTGGACGCCCGATGTGTACCAGGGCGCGCCCACGTCGGTCACCGCGTATATGGCCGGTGCGCCCAAGATCGCGGCCTTTGCCGTGCTGCTGCGTGTCATGGCCGGGCCCTTTGGCAGCATGACGCCCCAGTGGCAGCTGCTGATCGAGGTCGTGTCCGCCGCCTCCATGGTGTTCGGCTCGCTTGCGGCCATTCCGCAGGGAAACATCAAGCGGCTGATGGCGTATTCCTCCATCGGGCATATGGGCTACGCCATGATCGGCATGGCGGCGGGCACGGCGGAGGGCACGCGTGGCACGCTGGTCTATCTGGTGACCTACCTGTTCATGAATGTTGGCGCGTTCGCGGGTATTGTCGCCATGCGCCGCAGGGGGCGGGCGGTCAGCCAGATCAGCGACCTGTCCGGCCTGGGCCGTACCGACCCGGGCATGGCGCTGGCCATGGCGGTGTTCATGTTCTCCATGGCGGGGGCGCCGCCGCTGGCGGGGTTCTTTGGCAAGCTCATGGTGTTCTATGCCGCGATCAACGCGCATCTTTACGCGCTGGCGGCAATTGGTATCGTCAGCAGCGTGATCGGGGCGTATTACTATATCCGGATCGTCAAGATCATGTTTTTCGATGCCGCTGCCCCGGCGCTGGACCGCTCGCCTGTTTCCGTCTCCTTCGTATCGGTGGGAATGGGGCTGGTGACCACGTTCTTCGTGGTGGGGCTTGGTCCTGTCGCGACAGCAGCACAGGCGGCGGCGAGCGCACTGTTCAGGTAACGCATGACCCAACCCGCCATCTGCCCCTCCGTCGTATCCATACCCCGTGGCAATGGGGGGGCATGGCGGATGGAGGTGCATGACAGGCTGGGATCGACATCCGACCTGTGCAAGAACCGGCTTGATGCAGGACAAGGGGAGGATGGCATCGCCATCCTGGCGCTGAAACAGACGGCGGGACGGGGCAGCCGGGGACGGGAATGGCATGATCCCGGTGGCAACCTGGCCCTGTCCATCATGCTGGTGGGACCCGGGGCGGTGGTGCCGGTGGGGCTGTGGCCGTTCATCGCCGGCCTGGCGCTGCATGACGCCATGGCGGGTTATGTTCCCCCGGGTCACGCGCTGGAACTGAAATGGCCCAATGATCTGCTGCTGGATGGCCGGAAGATGGCCGGTATCCTGATCGAGACTGGAACGGAAGGCGGCGTGTCATGGCAGGTGATCGGCATTGGTGCGAACCTGCGTGGCAGGCCTGATATCGCTGGCCGCGCGCTGTCCTGCCTGGCGGATTGCGGGGGAGACGTGCCTGCGGCGCCCGAGATGGCGCGCGCCCTGCTTCACCATCTTGACCTGTGGCTGGCGCGGTATGGCGCGCATGGCTTTGACGCCATTCGCGCGGCCTGGCTGGAACGTGGGCACGCGATTGGCACCCCCATCCGGGTTGCGGCGGGAAACCAGCAGTTTACCGGCACGTTTGCAGGACTGGAGGATGACGGTATCCTGCTGCTGCGTACGTCCGCGGGTGTGCGGCGCGTGGTGACGGGCGAGGTGCTGCTGGCCCCGGTGAACCGAGAATAATCGGCCCGGATCAAGGAAAGAGATTTAAGTTGGCGGGATTACATGATAATCCCGTGCAGGATTTTATGGCGAAAGGTGTCGAGCGCCGTCCCCCATCCGGGCAGGGGGATGCGCTGCTCCACCCGCGCCAGCAGGGCAGGCGGACCGGCGGCATGCTGGCGCCAGACAGGATTTTGGCCCCGACCGGGCTGACAGCAGGGCACGCAGATCGGCACGGAACAGGCGTTCCGGGCCCATTTTTCAAACGCATCTGAAACAATGGTAACTGACACAGGATTTATTGATGAATGATATGACAGGCGTTTCATTCCTTCCGCTGGGCGGAACAGGCGAAATCGGCATGAACCTCAACCTGTACCGGCAGGGTGAGACATGGCTGGCGGTGGATTGTGGCATCGGCTTCAGCGGCAATGATACGCCGGAGGCGGAGATCATCCTGCCGGATCCGGTTTTCATTGCCGAACGCAGGGACAGGCTGGCCGGTCTGGTCGTCACCCACGCGCATGAAGACCATCTGGGCGCCATTGCCCATCTATGGCCGCAGCTTGGCTGCCCGGTCTATGTCACCCCGTTTGCCGCTGCCGTGCTGCGCCGCAAGCTGGGGGAGGCGGGCCTGCTGCAGCAGGTGCCCATCCATGTGGTCGCGCCCGGCAGCGCCTTTACGGTCGGGCCGTTTGACCTGCGTTTCGTCTCGGTCACGCATTCAGTGCCGGAATCACAGTCGCTGGTGCTGCGCACGCCGCAGGGCATCATTGTCCATACCGGTGACTGGAAGATCGATCCCGACCCGCAGGTCGGCCCCCCCACCGATCTTGAAACCTTCGCCGAACTGGGGCGCGAGGGCGTGCTGGCCATGGTGTGCGACAGCACCAATGTCCGTACCGAAGGTCCGTCCGCGTCCGAAGCCGACGTGCGGCGTGAGATGACGCGCCTCATCGCCTCTCTCGAGGGGCGGATTGCGGTCACCTGTTTCGCCAGTAACGTCGCCCGCGTGGAAACGCTGGCCATGGCGGCAAAGGCTGCTGGCCGCCGCGTTGCAGTGGTCGGGCGCAGCCTGCGCAACCTGGAGGTCGCGGCGCGCGAATGCGGTTACCTGTCGGACGTGCCGCATTTCCTGTCGGAACAGGACGCCAACTCCATCCCCGACAACCAGATCCTGCTGATCGTGACCGGCAGCCAGGGCGAACCCCGTTCGGCCCTGTCGCGCATCGCGGCAGACACCCACCCCAACATCGCGCTGGGTGAGGGGGACACGGTCATCTACAGCAGCCGCATGATCCCGGGGAACGAGCAGGCGGTGATCCAGGTGCAGGACAGCCTGACCCGGCGTGGCGTGCATGTCATTACCGACAAGGACCATCTTGTGCACGTATCGGGCCATGCCACGGGTGGTGACGTGCGCAGGCTGTATGATCTTGTGCGCCCGCGCTTCCTGATCCCGGTGCATGGCGAATGGCGTCACCTGACCGCCAATGCCGCCATTGCGCAGGAACTGAATATCGAACCCGTGCTGCTGGAAGACGGGGATATCCTCGATATCCGTGCCGACGGGGTCGAAATTGGCGATACTGCCCCCACCGGGCGGCTGGTGCTGGATGGCGGGCGTATCCTGCCCATGAATGGTGGCGTGCTGTCGGCACGGCGCCGGATGCTGTTCAACGGCATGGTGATGGGCAGCTTCGCGGTGGATGATGAAGGCTACCTGATCGGGGATCCGAAGGTCAGCGCGCCGGGCCTGCTGGATGCTGACGACCCCGAGACGCAGCGCGTGACCGAGGAATTCGGCAATGCGCTGGATGAAATCCCCGATGAACTGCGTGAAAACGACGCCACCTTCCGCGAAGCGGCCAAGACCGCCCTGCGCCGCGCACTGGGCCGCAAGCTGCAGAAGCGCCCGCTGGTGGATGTCCACCTGCTGCGGGTGTAAGGGGCTGCGGGCAGGGGCCGCAAATGATTATGGCAGGGAACGGACGGGCCGTTCCCTGCCATTTTTTTTGGTACGTTTTCCCTAAACCCGGCGTTTTTCTGTGCAACCAGATTTGCCTGCGCAGCTTACGCCCCGGACGTCGCTGCCGCCATGCCCCCTCACGCGGATGTTTTCGCTTCGGGGGGCTTTGTCCATCACGCTTCGGTGTGGCGCGGGGAGGGGACACGCACATGCCCCATTCCACGGGCGTTGTGATTGGTTTAGGGTCCGCAGCATTATCGGTTCTCATACTTCAAGGTTCATACGGATATGCGTCTGTCCCGCAGTTTTCTGCCGACTCTCAAGGAAAATCCGGCCGAGGCCCAGATCACGTCCCACCGGCTCATGCTGCGTGCGGGCATGATTCGCCAGACCGCGGCAGGTATCTATGCCTGGCTGCCGGTCGGCCTGCGGGTGCTGCGCAACATTGCGAACATCGTGCGCCATGAGCAGGACGCCGTGGGCGCGCAGGAACTGCTGATGCCCACCATGCAGTCAGCCGACCTGTGGAAGCGCTCGGGCCGGTATGACGCCTATGGCCCGGAAATGCTGCGCATCCGTGACCGCCATGAACGCGACATGCTGTTCGGTCCGACCAATGAGGAAATGATCACCGACCTGTTCGGTCAGGCGGTCAAGTCCTACAAGGAACTGCCGCAGGTTCTGTACCAGATCCAGTGGAAGTTCCGTGACGAGGTCCGCCCCCGTTTCGGCGTGATGCGTGGGCGTGAGTTCTACATGAAGGACGCCTACAGCTTCGACCTTGATCATGACTCTGCCGTCGATACCTATCGCCGCATGATGCTGGCCTACCTGCGCACGTTCCAGCGCCTTGGCGTCCGCGCGATTCCCATGCGGGCCGATACCGGGCCGATCGGTGGCGAACTGAGCCACGAATTCCTGATCCTGGCCCCCACGGGGGAAAGCGGCGTGTTCTTCGACAGCGCGCTGGAGGACCAGGACTGGCTGGGTGAAAACGTGGATGTGACCAGCCGGGACTCGCTTGAGAAGTTCTTCACCGGCATGACCGCGTTCTATGCCGCGACGGACGAAATGCATGATGCGGATGCATGGGCAAAGGTGCCCGCCGAACGCCAGCGCGAGGGGCGCGGCATCGAGGTCGGGCATATCTTCAACTTCGGGCGCAAGTATACCGAGTCCATGGATATTGCCGTAAGCGGTCCCGACGGTGCACCGCTGTATCCGGAAATGGGGTCGTACGGCATCGGCGTCTCGCGCCTTGTCGCGGCGATCATCGAGGCCAGCCATGATGATAACGGCATCATCTGGCCGGCATCCGTCGCCCCTTTCCGGGCCGTCATCATCAATCTGAAGAATGGTGATGCGCAGTGCGACGCCATCTGTGAAAAGTTGTACGCGGCAGCCCCTGACGACCTGCTGTATGATGACCGCGCCGAGCGCGCGGGCGCGAAGTTTGCCGATGCCGACCTGCTGGGCCATCCGTTGCAGCTGATTGTCGGCCCGCGCGGGGCGAAGGATGGCAAGGTGGAAGTCAAGGACCGCCGCACGGGTGAACGCACGGAGGAAACGGTGGACGCTGCACTGGCCCTTATCGCGAAAATCCGCGCCTGATGTTTGGTCCCTTCGAGCGGATGGTCGCCGGGCGGTACCTGCATGCCCGGCGGGGGGAGCGGTTCGTGTCCGTCATCGCGATCTTCTCGCTTGTGGGGATTGCGCTGGGTGTTGCTACGCTGATCATCGTCATGTCGGTCATGAACGGGTTCAAGGCCGACCTGCTGGGGCGGATTCTCGGGCTGAATGGCGATCTCAGCGTATTCGGCGTCACGCGCACCATCAGCGATTATGATGATGTGGCGGCCCGGGTGCGCAGGGTGCCCGGTGTCGTATCGGCGGCCCCGCTGGTTGAATCGCAGGTGCTGCTCAATTCCGGCAGCTACAACGCCGGCGGGCTGGTGCGCGGCATGACGCAGGCCGATTTGCTGGGGCTGCATGAAATCAGCGACAACCTTGTGGCAGGGGCCCTGGATGATTTTGGCGGGGATGACACCATCATCGTCGGTACCACGCTGGCTGAACGCGCAGGGCTGACGGTTGGCGGCAGGCTGACGCTAGTCTCCCCCCAGGGGGCGGCGACGGCGTTCGGCACCATGCCCCGCGTGCGCGCCTATCGCGTGGTGGCCATATTCGACGCGGGCGTGAATGACTACAACGCCAGCTATGTCTTCCTGCCACTGCATGCCGCACAGGTGTATTTCCAGATGCCGGGGCAGGTGACGCAGGTGCAGATCATGACCCGGGACGCGGAAAACGTGATCCCGGTCCGTCAGGCGATCGAGAAAGCCATGGATGGCAACGTGCGCGTGATGGACTGGACACAGACCAACAATGCCTTCTTCGGCGCGGTACAGGTGGAACAGAACGTGATGTTCCTGATCCTGACGTTGATCATCCTTGTCGCGGCCTTCAACGTGATTTCGTCGCTGATCATGATGGTCAAGGACAAGAGCGCAGATATCGCCGTGCTGCGCACGCTGGGGGCGACACGTGGGGCGATCATGCGCATCTTCCTCATGTGCGGGGCATCCGTGGGGGTGACGGGCACGTTCGCCGGTACGGGGCTTGGCATCGTGTTCTGCATGAATATCGAACATATCCGCCAGCTCCTGCAGCGGATTACCGGCACCAACCTTTTCAATCCCGAGGTCTATTACCTTGAACACCTGCCATCCAAACTGATCTGGTCGCAGGTGATCGAGGTGATTGCGATGGCGCTGGTGCTGTCGCTGCTGGCGACGCTGTACCCGTCATGGCGGGCGGCGAAGACGGACCCGGTGGAGGCCCTGCGCCATGAGTGACGTCCTGAGTGTGGATGCCGCCCCCCTGCGTATGGACGGCGTGGCGCGCCGGTACGTCAGCGGGGAGGAAACGCTGGATGTGCTGCGTGGCGCTGACCTGACGCTGCACCCCGGTGAAATCGTGGCCCTGGTGGCGCCATCGGGCACGGGCAAGTCCACGCTGCTGCATCTGGCGGGACTGCTGGAGCACCCGGATGCGGGCTGCGTCATGGTGGCGGGGCAGGACACGGGCGCGCTGACGGATGCCCGGCGCACCGAAATCCGGCGTGACCGGATCGGGTTCGTGTACCAGTTCCATCACCTGCTGGCTGAATTTAGTGCCCGCGAAAACGTTATGCTGCCGCAGATGATCGCGGGTGTTGCGCGTAAGGCGGCGCGTGCGCGGGCCGATGAACTGCTGGGCCTGTTCGGGCTGGGGCACCGGCTGGATCACCTGCCGGGCAAGCTGTCGGGGGGCGAGAAGCAGCGCGTGGCCATTGCCCGTGCGCTGGCCAACCGCCCGCATGTCCTGCTGGCGGATGAACCGACGGGTAATCTGGACGTGCATACGTCTGACGCAGTGTTTGACGCGCTGCTGGAAACCGTGCGGGCCCATGGGGTCGCTGCCCTGATCGCGACCCATAACATGGACCTTGCCCGCCGCATGGACCGGATCGTGACCCTGCGGGACGGGCTGGTTGTGCCGGTCGCGCCCGCTGCCTGAAAAACCGTAAAAAGGTTTTGGTGAAGCTTTTTCAAAAAGCTTCAGAGAATATTGCTTTTTTGAAAAAAGGCGGCGCCCGGAAACTTTTATCATTTTCAGGGGGAGGCAGGTCACGCCCCGCGCATGGGGGCGTGCGAATCAGATGCGGTGTGGGGTAGGATGCGGCCATGTCCCATGCCGATTTCGTTCACCTGCGTGTCCATTCCGCCTATTCCCTCAGCCAGGGGGCCATCCGCGTGCCCGAACTGGTGGCGCTGGCGCATGACATGCGCATGCCCGCCGTCGCCATTACCGATACGGGCAACATGTTCGGCGCGCTGGAGTTTTCGCAATATTGCGGCAAGAAGGGCGTGCAGCCCATCATCGGCTGCCAGATCGGCCTGCCGTCGCGCAGTGACAAGCCCGGTAGCCCGGCGGAGCCCGTCGTCCTGCTGGCGCGCAATGCGGAAGGGCTGGCCAACCTGCAGTTCCTGTCCTCCTCGGGGTTCCTGCAGCACGAAACGGATGAACCGACCGTGCCGGTGGAACTTCTGTGCGAACGCGCGGGCGGGCTGTTCCTGCTGACGGGCGGCAGCCGGGGGCCATTATTCCACATGTTGGCCGAGGGGCAGGAGAGGGAGGCCGCGCGCCTCATGGACCGCCTGCATGAAGCCTATGGCAGCCATATGGCGGTGGAACTGCACCGCCATGGACAGGCGGCGGAACGCGCGGTGGAGCCGGGCATGATCGCCATGGCCGACCGCATGGGACTGCCGCTGGTGGCCACCAATGAATGTTTTTTTCCGAAACCGGATATGTACGAGGCGCATGATGCGCTGCTGTGTATTGCGCAGGGCCGCACCATGGCCGAACGCGACCGCTGGCGGGTGACGCCCGAACACTGGTTCAAGCCGCCGGAGGTCATGCGCGAACTGTTCGCCGACCTGCCCGAAGCATGCGACAATACGCTGGATATCGCACGCTGCTGCGCCATTGCGGTGGAAACGCGCAAGCCCCTGCTGCCGGTCTGCCCCAAGGTGGAAGAGGGACAGACCGAAGAGCAGACATTGCGGCATATGGCGGTGACCGGCCTGAAAAACCGCCTGTCGCGCATGACTGTCGATGACGAAACGCGCACGAAATACGAAGAGCGCCTGGCATTCGAACTCGACATCATCGCCCAGATGGGCTTCCCCGGTTATTTCATGATCGTGGCCGACTTCATCCAGTGGGCCAAGGCGCACGACATTCCCGTGGGACCGGGGCGTGGGTCGGGGGCCGGGTCGCTGGCGGCATGGGCGCTGACCATTACCGATATCGACCCCATTCCCTTCAACCTGCTGTTCGAACGCTTCCTCAACCCCGAACGCGTGTCGATGCCTGACTTCGACATCGACTTCTGCCAGGACCGGCGTGACGAGGTCATCCGCTACGTCCGCAATGAATATGGTCCCGACCGCGTGGCCCAGATCATCACGTTCGGTAAGCTGCAGGCGCGCGCGGCGGTGCGTGACGTGGGGCGCGTGCTGGGCCTGCCGTTTGGCATGGTCAACCGCGTGGCGGAGCTGATTCCCAACAATCCCGCCCAGCCGGTGACGCTGAAGCAGGCGATCGAGGGCGAGCCGCGCCTGCAGGAAATGCGCGACGAGGACGAGGCCATCCGCCGCCTGCTGGAAATCGGCCAGCAGCTGGAAGGCCTGTTCCGCCACGCCAGCACCCACGCGGCCGGCGTGGTGATTGGCGACCGCGAACTGGTGGAACTGGTGCCGCTGTATCGCGACCCCAAGAGTGACATGCTGGTCACGCAGTACAACATGAAGTTCGTGGAGCAGGCGGGGCTGGTCAAATTCGACTTCCTCGGCCTGACCACGCTGACCATTCTGCAACGCGCGGTGCAGTTCTTGCATGGCATGGGGATCGAGGTTGACCTGTCGGCCCTGCCGCTGGATGACGAACTGACCTACGACATGCTGGCGCGTGGTGATACGGGGGGCGTGTTCCAGTTTGAAGGCGCGGGCATGCGCGACGTGCTCAAGCAGATGCGCCCGACCCGGCTGGAGGACCTGATCGCCGCCGTGGCGCTGTACCGTCCCGGCCCCATGGCCAACATTCCCGATTACTGCCGGCGCAAGCATGGCGAGCCGTGGGAGCCACCGCACGAGGAGATCCGCGATATCCTCGAAGAGACCTACGGCATCATGGTCTATCAGGAACAGGTCATGCAGATCGCCCAGAAAATGGCGGGCTACAGCCTGGGCGGGGCCGACCTGCTGCGGCGCGCCATGGGCAAGAAGATCCGTGCGGAAATGGACCGCCAGCGCGTGATCTTTACCGAAGGGGCGATGAAGCGCGGCATCGAGCGCGAAAAGGCCGCCGAGGTATTCGACCTCATGGCCAAGTTCGCCGATTATGGGTTCAACAAATCCCATGCCGCCGCCTACGCTCTGGTGTCGTACCAGACGGCGTGGATGAAGGCGAACCACCCGGTTGCCTTCATTGCCGCGTGCATGTCCCTTGCGCGTGAAAAGACCGACAAGCTGGCGGGGCTGCGGCAGGAAGCGGACAGGCTGGGCATTCCGCTGCTGCCGCCCGACATCAATGCTTCCGGCGCGGATTTCACGGTGGAAAAAATGCCCGATGGCCAGACCTATGGCATCCGCTACGCGCTGGCGGCGGTCAAGAAGGTGGGGCTGAGCGCCATGCAGTCGCTGGTGGCGGTGCGTGGTGACAGGCCATTCAGGGATCTGGAGGATCTGGCCGCGCGTCTTGACCCCCGGCAGGTCAACAAGATGCAGCTGGAAAACCTGGCCCGCGCGGGGGCGTTCGATACCATCCTGCCCAACCGTGCGCAGGCCTGCGGGGCGGCGGAAACCGTCATGCGGCGCGCGCAGGCCAATGCGCAGGAAGCGGCCAGCGGCCAGATCGGCCTGTTTGGCGGTGGCGGCAGCGCACCGGCCCAGCGTGAACCGCTGCGCCTGCCGCGCTGTGCCGACTGGCCTGAATTCGAACGGCTGAACATGGAAGCGGACGCCATCGGCTTCCATCTGACAGGGCATCCGCTGGATTCCTATGGTCCGCTTATGCGTAGGTTGGGCGCGGTCAGGGCCACGGGGCTGGAGGCGGCGGCACAGGCGGGCATCGGCCGCGTCAAGATCGCGGGCTGCGTGGTGGACCGAAAGGAACGCCCCACACGCACGGGTAACAAGATGGCGTGGGTGCGCCTGTCCGATGCATCTGGCGGGTGCGAGATCACGTTCTTTTCCGAAGTGCTGTCGCGATCGCGCGAAATCCTGGTGGCGGGCAATGCGGTGGTTGTCTCGGCGGATCTGAAGATGGATGGCGAAGCACTGCGCATCACCGCGTCCGACGTGATGGAACTGGAACAGGCGGCGGCGGAAGCGGCGGCCGAACTGCGCATATGGTTCGACCGGGCGGATGCGCTGGAACCGATCCGTGACGTGCTGCAGGGCAATGGCAACGGGCGGGGGCGGGTGATCCTGCTACCATCGGTTGCGGAAACGCGCGACGTGGAACTGACGCTGGCCGAACGCTACCGTGTAACGCCACGCGTGGCGCAGATGATCAAGGCCATCGAAGGCGTGGGTAAAGTGGAACAGTTCTAGGCCCGTAGCCAAAGCGCGGGCAGGGATGTCATGAACCTTGCATGTGCGGGGCTGCGGTGTCATACGCAACCCCTGCCTGTTTTTTTCATTGTCCCTGTCGACGCAATGCCGGATACAGAATGGACCAGACCAATCCCGCTACCACCCTGTCGCACCAGCACGTTACCTTTCCCGACGGATTGCAGCTGGACTGTGGCTTCCACCTTGCCCCGGTGGATGTGGCGTACCGCACCTATGGCACCCTGTCGCCCGCGCGTGACAATGCGGTCCTTGTCTGCCATGCGCTGACGGGCGACCAGTACGTGGCCGACCCCCATCCCCTGACGGGCAAGCCCGGATGGTGGGGGCGCATGGTCGGGCCGGGGCTGCCGATTGATACCGACCGTTTTTTCGTCATCTGCGTGAATGTCCTGGGCGGCTGCATGGGTACGACCGGTCCGCGCAGCCTGCGCGTGCGCGAAGACGGCACGGAAGAGCCATGGGGCACGGATTTCCCCGCCATCACCATCCGCGACATGGTGCGTGCGCAGCATCTTCTGATCGAACATATGGGCATTGACCGCCTGCTGGCGGTGGTGGGCGGGTCCATGGGCGGCATGCAGGTGCTGGAATGGTGCGCGACCTATCCGCATAAGGTGTTCGCGGCCATGCCCATCGCGACATCGCCCTTCCATTCGGCGCAGAACATCGCGTTCAACGAGGTCAGCCGTCAGGCCATATTCGCCGACCCGCAATGGCATGGCGGCCGCTATTGGGAATGTAACGAGATCCCGGCCCGGGGGCTGGCGGTGGCGCGCATGATGGCGCACATCACCTACCTGTCCGAAGCGGCGCTGACGCGCAAGTTCGGCCGCCGCGTGCGCACGTCCCCCGGACGGGGGACGGCAGGGGGACCTGGCGCGCTGTTTGGCGAGATGTTCGAGGTGGAAAGCTACCTGCGGCATCAGGGATCGACGTTCGTGCGGCGGTTTGACGCCAATTCCTACCTGACCATAACGCGCGCGATGGATTATTTCGACCTTGGCGCCGAGCATGATGGTGACATGTCGCGTCCGTTCAGGGGAACGCGCACGCGGTTCTGCATCATCTCGTTTTCGTCCGACTGGCTGTTCCCCACCTCGCAGGCGCGGCTTCTGGCGCGGGCACTTAATCAGGTCGCGGCAAACGTGTCCTTTGTCGAGATCGATAGCGACAAGGGGCATGATGCCTTCCTGCTTGATGAGCCTGATTTTGACCGGACGATCCGCGGCTTCCTGTGCGGGGCTGCCGAACATGCGGGGATTGGCTGACCATGCGGCTTGACCAGCGCCTGATCGCAGGCATGATCCGTCCACGGACCCGCGTGCTGGATGTGGGCAGCGGTGACGGCGCGCTGCTGGATTACCTGTTCCGCAACAGCGGGTGTGACGCGCGCGGGATCGAGATCGACATGCGCGAGGTTACGCGCTCGGTCGCCCATGGCCTGCCGGTCATGCATGGTGATGCGGACCATGACCTTGTCCATTATCCCGATAATGCGTTCGATTACGTGGTATTGCAGCGCACCCTGCAGGCGGTCGAGCGCCCGCGTGAGGTGCTGCGCCAGATGCTGCGCATCGGGCGGTACGCCATCGTGTCGTTTCCCAATTTCGGCCACTGGCGCCTGCGCCTGCAGCTTCTGCTGCGTGGGCGCATGCCCATGACCAGCGTGTGGAGCACGCCGTGGTACGACACGCCCAACATCCACCCATGCACGATCCTCGACTTTTTGACGCTGTGTCGCGATGAGGGCTATGTTGTCCAGCAGTGGATGGCCGTTGATGAAGACGGCGAGCGTGCACCGTGGCGGCGTTCGATCCGGCTGGCCAACCTGTTCGGGGAGCAGGCGCTGTTTCTGTTGCGGCGCAAGGACACCACCCCCCGGAAATAAAGTCGCCACGGTGGGGAGAAGTGATAGTGGATACTCTTGAGGCCATCCGGACCCGGCGCGCCATCCGCGCGTATGACCCGACGCATGAGATCAGTCCGGCGGACCTGCACGAACTGCTGTCGGCTGCCCGCCATGCCCCTTCGGCGTTTAATATCCAGCACTGCCGTTTCGTAGTGGTGAAGGACCCGGCCCTGCGTCGTGAACTGCGCAAGGTGGCGTGGGACCAGCCGGATGTGACCGATGCTTCCGCCCTGATCGTGATCTGTGCCGACCGTGATGCGTGGAAGAAGGATCCGGCCCGTTATTTCGATGGCGCGCCCGATGACGTGAAGCAGCGCATGGCCGACATGATCCGGGGCTATTACGACGGTCGCGAATGGGTCCAGCAGGACGAAACCATGCGCAGTGCAGGGCTTGCGGCACAGACCCTCATGCTGGCCGCGACGGCCAGGGGGTACCAGTCCTGTCCCATGGACGGGTTCGATTATGATGCGGTCGGCCGGCTGATCAACCTGCCCGCCGACCATGTGGTGGCGATGTTTGTCGTCATTGGCAAAGGCACGGAACAGGCCCCGCCGCGCGTGGGCAGGCTGCCCGATGCCGAGGTCATCCTGACTGACCGCTTTCCCCCGGCCTGAACCGGGGGCGTCCCGCATGGCGGGACAAAAAGGGGAGGAAGGCTGCATGAAAAAGCTTGCGGTCCTTCCTGCAACCCTATACAGCCTCACGCTTGGGAACAGACCGCGCCTGTTCCCTGTGCTGGTTTGATTGCACGTGTCCTTGACGCGGGGGACACGATACAGAAGCAGACTGGACCGGCCTTTATCCCTTACATGATATCCTTGCGACGACAGACCGAGTGCCCCCGTGCATACAAGGGCCGGTGTCGGGTATGTCTGTCAGTTCGCCATCCGGGCATGCAGGTTCCTGTACGCCCCGCGGCCCTGTTTTTTCGCGCCAGGAGGCGCCATTCATGACAACGTTTGCCGATCTTCATCTTGCAGAGCCGCTGCTGCGGGCACTGGACGAGGAAGGCTACGCCACGCCCACCCCCATTCAGGCTGGCGCCATTCCCTATCTGCTGGAAGGGCGTGACCTGCTGGGGCTGGCACAGACCGGAACAGGCAAGACCGCGGCTTTCGCGCTGCCGATCCTTGACCGGCTTTTCCGCGAAAAGGGCCGTGCCCACCCCAAGGGCGCGCGCGCGCTGGTGCTGGCGCCGACCCGCGAACTGGCTTCCCAGATCGGGGAAAGCTTCGCATCCTACGCCCGCCACATGCGCTTCAGCCATGCCGTCGTATTCGGCGGCGTAGGTCAGGGACGCCAGATCGAGGCCCTGCGCCGTGGCGTGGACGTGCTGGTTGCCGCCCCCGGCCGCCTGCTGGACCTGATGGGACAGGGGCATGTCGACCTGTCCGGGCTTGAGGTACTGGTGCTGGACGAAGCCGACCGCATGCTGGACATGGGCTTCGTGCGCGATATCCGCAAGATTGTCGCGGCCCTGCCGACCGACCGGCAGACGCTGCTGTTTTCGGCAACCATGCCCAAGACCATTTCCGATCTGGCGCATGGCCTGCTGCGTGATCCCGCCACGGTGCAGGTCACCCCGCCATCCAGCACGGTGGACCGTATCCGCCAGGCCGTGATGTTTGTCGATACCGGCAACAAGCGCGAGGCGCTGAAGCTGCTGGTTGATTCGCCCAAGGTCGAACGTGCCGTGGTCTTCACGCTGATGAAGCATGAAGCCAACAAGGTGGCGGCCTTCCTGAACGAACACGGAATCACGGCCGAAGCCATTCATGGCAACAAGTCGCAGGGTGCGCGTGAACGTGCCATGTCCGGGTTCCGGTCGGGCAACGTCAAGGTGCTGGTGGCGACCGATATCGCCGCCCGTGGCATTGACGTGGATGACGTGACCCACGTGTTCAATTACGACCTGCCCAACGTGCCCGAAAGCTATGTGCACCGCATTGGCCGCACGGCGCGTGCCGGGCGTGAAGGCTGGGCCGTTTCCTTGTGTGATGCGGAACAGCGGGCGTGGCTGCGCGATATTGAAAAGAATATCGGCAAGAAGATCCCGGTCGTGTCCGAACATCCCTACCATTCGGAAGGGGCCGAGAACTCCACCATGCGTCCGCCCGTGCTGGGCGGCGGGGGTGGTCGTGGCCGCGGTGGCGGCGGTGGCCGTTCCGGTGGCGGACGCCCCGGTGGCGGTGGTCGCCCGGCGGGTGGTGGCCGTCCGCCCGGTGGTGGTCGTGGCGGCCGTCCCGGCGGCGGTGGCCGCCCGGGCGGTGCATCGCGCCGCGCGGTCTGACCATACGCGGCGGTTCCGCCCGGTGTGATGATATGGGAAAGGCATCCGGTCCATGTGACCGGGTGCCTTTTTTACGTTTTATCAGCGGGGCAGGGCAGTGCAGGTAGCTTTTACCGAGTAATCCGGTCGCGATGATTTGTCATGCAATGTATATTCATGATTTGTATCCATGCCGATATTATGCACGCGGGACGAGATTTATTTCGGGCAGGCGGTATTCAAAAATAAATCTGCATTTCACATAAGACCTTGCGGTTCCGACAGTGCGTCATTTATTGTTCCTTCCCATTGAGAAAGCCACGGGAAAGAGACACTTTTTTCAGCGGAACCATTTACCATAGAAAACAAGATCATACGTGGCGCAGGGGCGCAGTACCATGCCGGCGCCTGCAGGGCATGGTATATCGGCAGGTTTTTATTCAGGTCAGTCTGGTTGTAAAATTATGCTAAGGGAATTGTGGCTGAAGTCGGGCGGTCAGGCGTTCATGGCCACGCCGCGCGGGTTGAACTGGCTTATCCTCTTCCTGTCGGCAGGGGGGGCGTTCCTCTGCCTGTCCATTGGCAACATTACCCTTGATCCGGGGCAGCAGGCCTATATTTCCGTGGGAACGGTAGCGCTGTTCTTTGTGCTGAACCGCAGGAAAGGGCGACATATCACCTGCATCCTCATGATGCTGTCGCTGTTCGTGTCCTTTAGGTACCTGATCTGGCGGCTGGGCAGTACGGTGCAGTTCACGGGGCCGCTGCAGATTGTCATGTCGGTCGCCCTGCTGATGGCGGAAGGCTACGCGCTGTCCACCCTGTGCCTGAGCTATTTCCAGATGTCGTGGCCCCTTGGGCGCAGGCCGCACAGACTGCCTGACAATCCCGATGACTGGCCGATGGTGGATGTCTATGTCCCGTCATATAACGAGGATCTGGACCTTGTGCGCTCCACGGTGCTGGGCGCGCTGGACCTGCACTGGCCTGCGGACAAGCTGAATGTCTATATCCTGGATGACGGACGGCGGAAGTCCTTCTACGATTTTGCCCAGGAATCCGGCGCGGGTTACATCATCCGTTCCGAGAACAACCATGCCAAGGCGGGCAACCTGAACCACGCCATGAAGATCACCAAGGGCGAGTACGTGGTGATTTTCGACTGTGACCATGTGCCAACCCGGTCCTTCCTGCTCAAGACCATTGGCTGGATGGTGGCCGATTCCAAGCTTGCCCTGCTGCAGACGCCGCACCACTTCTATTCCCCCGACCCGTTCCAGCGTAACCTTGCCGCCGGTTATGACGTGCCGCCCGAAGGCAACATGTTCTATGGGCTGGTGCAGGACGGCAATGACTTCTGGGATGCGACGTTCTTCTGCGGGTCCTGTGCCGCCATCCGCCGTTCGGCGCTGCTGAGCGTGGGGGGCTTCGCGACCGAGACGGTCACGGAAGACGCGCATACCGCGCTGAAGATGCAGCGCAAGGGATGGGGGACCGCCTATCTGCGTCAGCCACTGGCAGGGGGGCTGGCGACCGAACGGCTGATCCTGCATATCGGCCAGCGTGTGCGCTGGGCGCGTGGCATGCTGCAGATCATGCGGCTGGACAACCCCATGCTGGGGCCGGGCCTGCGGTGGGAACAGCGGCTGTGCTACCTGTCAGCCATGTCGCACTTCCTGTTCGCCATCCCCCGGGTGACCTTCCTTGTCTCACCACTGGGGTTCCTGTTTTTCGGGCAGAACATCATTGCGGCGTCCCCGTTCGCCATCATGGTCTATGCACTGCCCCATATTTTTCATTCCATCATGACCCTGTCGCGGATCGAGGGACGGTGGCGCTATTCCTTCTGGAGTGAAATTTACGAGACCTCGCTGGCACTGTTTCTGGTGCGCATCACCATCGTCACCCTGCTTCAGCCGCACAAAGGCAAGTTCAACGTGACGGACAAGGGTGGCCTGCTGGCGCGGGGATATTTCGATTTCAGCGCGGTGTACCCCAACGTCATCATGGCCGGGATCCTGTTCCTGGGCATGGTGCGGGGCATCGTGGGCATGATTTTCCAGTACCATCAGAAACTGGCGTTCCAGTCCTTCGTGCTCAACACGTTCTGGATCAGCATCAGCCTGATCGTGGTGCTTGCCTCCATCGCGGTGGGGCGAGAGACGCGGCAGATCCGACACAAGCCACGGGTGCGGGTCAGGCTGCCAGTTGATATCTGTTTCGAAGACGGCACCGAATACCATGCCCATACCACCGATATTTCGCTTGGCGGGGCGGGGGTTACCCTCAAGCTGCCCCGGCAGATGGACACCCCGCAGGACATTACCCTGCGTTATGACAAGCCCGATGACGGCATTCGCGTGTCCGTTCCCGCCACGATCCTGGGGCAGCGCGGGTCGTGGCTGCACCTGCAATGGAAAATCGAGACGCTGGATCAGGAACGCGAGATTGTCAGCCTGGTGTTCGGCCGAAGCGATGCATGGCATAACTGGGCTGATTTCAAGGAAGACCGGCCGTTGAACAGCATATATCAGGTCATAAAAAGCATACGCGGTCTTCTGTCTCCGCCGTATCTGTGGGATCTCAGCCCGGCGCAGGAAACCGGGGAAAGTGACGAGAGCGTGCAAAAGGAAGAAACGCTGGAAAAGAAAAGCCTTGTGCTGCCACCCACCTATCGGGGGGTCGGCTATGGCATGACCCTGCTGGTGGCGGGTATGGCCGGGCTGCTGTCCATGGCCCTGCCGGCGCAGGCACAGGACACGCCAGCCCCCGCGCCAGTCGATGTCCCCGCCGCAGCCCCTGTCGCCGCGGCGCCGACCCAGCCCCTGCCGCCCCCATCCTATAGCACGACCGGCGTCTCGCGCCTGACCCCGCTGGGGGATACCAACAGTGGTGATATCCCCCCCATGGGCGGTACGGTGGATCGGGCGCTGGCGGACCGGGTGGCAGACACCGAAATCACGCGTACCATTTCCTTCCGTGACCTGGGGCTGGAAAACGGGCCGCTGACCCTGCGGGGGGTTTCGCCACTGCAGGGGATCGACGTGGTGGTGCCCGCCAACCGGGTCGTAACCCATGCGGTGCTGACCCTGTCGGGGGCGATTTCGCCATCGCTCCTGCCGGAAGCCACGGCGCTGACCGTGACACTGAATGAACAGTATGTCGGCACGATCCGTATCGATCCCGCGCATCCGAACTTCGGGCCACTGGAATTCCCGGTTGATCCCCTTTATTTCACGGGGGACAGCAAGCTCAATTTCCATTTCGCCGGTGAATACAGGCGGGATTGCAACGACCTGTATAATGATGTGCTGTGGGCCCAGATATCGGACCAGTCCAGCATTACCCTGACCACCGCGCGCATCGTACCCGAACGGGATCTGGGCCGCCTGCCGACGCCCTTTTTCGATCCCAACCTGAAAGTCGCCATGCGCGTGCCGGTCGTCATGCCCGCTGCGACACCGAAGCCGGAAATCATGCAGGCCGGGGGACTTGTCGCATCATGGTTCGGCAAGATGGCCGATGCGCGCCAGTTGTCCTTTCCCGTTTCCCGCAGCATTCCGGCAACCGGGAATGCCATTGAAATCGGGGAAAACATTCCCGTTGATGATCAGGGGCACGCGCCGGCCGGACCGACGCTGCTGGAAATTGCCAACCCGAATGACAGGTGGGGCACGGTTCTGGTTGTAACCGGGCGCACACCGCAGGAAGTGGAGGTTGCGGCCCGGGCGCTGGTCTTTTCCCCCGATACGCTGGGCAGCGGGCCATCCGCCGTGGTGCAGGACGTGACCCTGCGCGCCCGGCAGCCTTATGATGCGCCGGCCTTCATTCCGACGGACCGGCCGGTGCGTTTTGGTGAACTGGTGACCGCGGGCGACCTGCAGGCGGGTGGTTTTGCACCCGGCACGCTGCATGTACCATTTCATCTGCCGCCCGACCTGTACACATGGCGCGGTCTGCCTTTCCTGATGGATCTGTGGATACGCACGCCGGATAACCCGGTGGTGGATATCAGCGCCTCGCGTCTGGATGTCAGTCTTAATAACTCTTACCTGCAAAGCTATGGGCTGTTGCCCCACAGCCTGTGGCGTACATGGTCCGAACGCATGGTGACCCAGCACGCGGGCGCCGTGGGACATGTAACGGCCCTGCCGTCATGGCTTCTGTTCGGGCAGAATGACCTGCAGTTCAATTTCAATACCCGCCCGGTAGACCGTGGTGCCTGCCGGCGCACGCCTGATAACCTGCGTATGGGGATTGATTCGGATTCCATGCTGGATTTCCGGCGTGGGGTGCATTTCACGACGCTGCCCAACCTGTCCTATTTCGCATCAATCGGTTTCCCGTTTTCCCGCATGGCCGATCTGGGGGAGACGACGGTGGTCCTGCCCCCTGTGCCGGATACCGACACGATCGGGGCCTATCTTGACCTTATGGGCTTTTTTGGTTCGGTTACATGGTATCCCACCGCAGGCATGCACCTTGTGACAACAACGGATCTTGCCGAACATCCGCCCTCGGGCGATGTCATTCTGCTGGCGCCAGCGCAGCAGATGGGGCCTGCCGCATCCCTGCTGTCGCGTTCGGCGTACCAGATTGATGACGGCCATATCCATGTTGGACAGGATATGGGCCTGCAGGGGATCTGGTACATATTCCAGGATCGTGACAGGAGCGGCCTGCGTAATGGTGTCACGGCCAACCTGAGCGCCCCGATCCGCAATACCGCCATGATGATCGGGGCTGAATCACCCTACGTCCGGCATCGTTCGGTACTGGCGCTGTTGGGTGACGACGGGGCGCATATCCACGACCTGATTGCAAGCCTGCATGATCGTAAGGCCCTGCCCAGCCTGCAGGGTGATCTTGTGCTGAAAAATGGCAACAGGTTCGCGACATACCGCACGTCACCCACCTATACGGTTGGTCATCTGCCCTTCTGGATGTGGGTGGACTGGTTCCTGTCGCACCATCCAGTCCTGATGTACCTGTGTGGTGTGGTGGGTGCGGTCATGCTGGGAACCGGGGCATGGCTGTGGCTGCGCGCGCGTGCGCGCCGTCGCGTGCGCGAACAGGCGATTGCCGACGAGGCAGCACGCATGTCCGGGCACGTATCCGAGTGACATAAAGGGCGCGCGGGCGGTCGGGACCGCCTGCGTTCCCCGGCGTGGATGACCTGGACATGGTGATTATGTCTTCCATATCCGGACTTGTATGGTGAATGTGCAGGCACATCGTATCGTTCAGTCAGGGAACGATACGGCATGGCAGGAACCGGTATTACGAAATACGGTATTCATATTTCAGATCAGCTAAAGCTGGTATAGGCTGGGGTTTTCAGGGTGCTGTTTGGATAGGCATTTATTTTGAAAGGCAGAAGAATGAAAATAAAAGAATTGCTGATGGCAGGATTTGTGGCAGTCGCCCTGCCGGTCGTCGCCCATGCTGAAGATATTTCCTGGGTCAACAAGACGTATACGCCAGATGTCCTGAAGGATTCCCGCGCAGGTGACATCAATGCTGATATCAAGAAACTGACGGGAAGCGATTACAAGGTTATCAACGAGTTCCTGCACGGGGTCGTGGGGCCTGCAAGCGTTGTCAATAACATCGCCTATATTTCCGGTTGCCAGCCGCATATGTGCATGAATTTCACGACGATTGCATTTGATGGCAATGGTCATTACTGGGGTTATCTGGAAAACATGGATGCACATTATACGCATACATATAACAAGATATATGGTCACCCTTCACCGGAAATTCTGGCCATGCTGAAGAACCGGGGTGTCGTGAAATAACGTCGCCTTGTAAATGAAAAAGGATCATCTATCTGGATGATCCTTTTTTTGTTTCTGATGCGTTATTTTGGAGTCGGTATATATGTTGTGGATTTATTGATATTTGGTGATGAATGGTGTCTGGTCGGGGCGGCGTTTGAATACCGGTCGTGTTGATACCCTGCCCAGACCTGTTTCATCATGGTGGTGGGGGCAGTCCTTCCGGTTGGAACTGAAAATGGGACCGGATCACATCCTTTACGCAGGAAATGCTTGGCCATTTCCTGTTCCCGTCGCGCGTCCGGCAGGGTGACGGATGGATAATTGTCCAGCGTCAGCGTTTTTGTCCGTTTCTGGAATTTATAACGAAGCCGCCGGATTTTCCTGCCACTTGGCATGACATACACAAATAATCCGTCAGTATCTGTACGCCGATATGCTTTGGCTTTCAGTTTGTCTGAACGGATTTGTCCGTATGTGGATTTTCCCTTACCCGCTTCCTGCTTTTTCATGCCCGCAATGGGCTGGAACAGCGTGAAGCAAAATGGGAACAATAGGTGCAGAGAATGCCGACAGAAGGGGAGAAAACCAAGCCTTCTGAAACAGATTGGTGACGAGTGGGATGCTAATCTGGCGGAGAGGGTGGGATTCGAACCCACGGTACGCTCACACGCACGGCGGTTTTCAAGACCGCTGCCTTCAACCGCTCGGCCACCTCTCCATATCGTCTGTTTAGCTAGGTATTCCGCCGCCGTCTAGATGTTACTGCGCACAAAAACCGCTACATTCATGTGCTTGCCATATCCCGGTATGTGCCATTAGGCGGCAGTCGGTCTGGTATCGTCCGGCATAAGCCATTTCATGGCAAAGGCGGGCGGACGTCATGGATATTGCGGCGGGAGAGGGAGCGGACCGGTGTATCCTGATGCTGGTCGAACAGGGAAATCGGGCCGATAATCCGATGGGCACTGGTGATGGTTGGATAACTGAGCAGTCCCGCCGTCAGCATGGCCAGCGCCAGAAAGACGATTTTCTTGATCATGACGCCCTCCATTCAGGTAAGAAAAGCGTCCTAACCGGTATGTGTATCCGGGACATGTCGGGATAATGTCATTTTGTATCGGTGGGATAAGGAAATTTTTAAGGTAAGGACACGCCCCGTGTGCGAAGCGGCCCTTACCGGACCCAGGCAGGTTTGCCGGGTCGCCTGACAGGGACAGAATCCCTGTTACTTCTTGCAGTTCTTGTCGAATTCGTTGTGGAGGTCTTCTTCATTGATCTTGATTTCGCCGCGATAGACCGATTGTGGCTTCAGATCGACCCGCGCGCCCCCGATCATGACAGTGGTGTCCGAGTTGATTTTCCATTCTCCGCTGGGCTGTTTGGTGACCGCTTTGCAGAAATCATTCGTGCCCTGCGCCATGGCGGGCGTGGCAACGGCAATTGCAGCCAGGGCTGCGAGAAGTGAAGCGGATTTGCGCATTGTTGCGTTCCTTTTCCTGTTTCCGGCGGTGCACGCCGGCGGAAAAGTATGGCTCCCCGAATATGGCGACCGTTTGGCAACATAAAGTTACAATTCACGCGTGCCCTATCATGCCCTGCTTTCGGTTTCTGACCTGTAGTCAGCAGCCGGGCTGTCCCGTCTTGGCGTGACCCGACACATTCCGCTCGGATCAGGGAAGGCAGGTTGCAGTGGTTCGGTCTTGACGTGATCGGGCTGGCACGATCTCAATACAGTCTGTTTCAGTATCGCAAGGACTTACGAATGCCAGACTGTCCCCCCCCCGACATGATACGCCCCGGTTTGGTGCACCATGTCCGGGAGAATACCGCGCAGGCCAGGATGGGTCGCGCTACCTGCCAGTCCCCTACGGGCCGAAAGGCGCGGGGCAGGCGCGGACGGGCAGGTATGGTGGCGGCCCTTGCCTGCATGGCAGTCGTTATGATGGCCGGGGCATATGGCTCGCCTGCCACTGCCGCCACGCAGGCGGGAACGCTGGCCGTTACGGCGGCGGGACAGGCAAAGGAGCAGGCCTATACCCGCGCGGCCCTGCTGGCCCTGCCGCAGCGGCGCACGGTTACGTTGGCAGTCGATCCCGAACATATCGGCCCGCAGGTCGAAGCCGTGCCGCTTGCCGCTGTGACGGGTTCCGGCATGACGCCAGATGTCCTGCGTCTGGAGGCAGTGGATGGCTTCGTGGCGGAACTGCCCATGGATACGGTCACTACGGCTGCCGGATATGGCGTGCAGCCGTGGATCGCCATTGAAGACCCCGTCCGGCCCTGGCATTCGGCGCAGGGGGAAGATCTTGGGCCGTTCGTGCTGGTATGGGTTGGCGCGAATGCAGGCCGGATCGGGCAGGAACAGTGGGTTGACCGGCTGGTATCGATACAGGGGGAAACGTCGGCCATTGCCCGGTGGCCGGGGCTTGGGCTGCCTGCCACGTTACCGCGGAGCGATCCCGCATGGCAGGGGCAGACCCTGTTCCTCAGCGACTGCATGCCCTGTCACAGGCTCAACGGCAACGGAACGGCAGACAAGGGGCCGGACCTGGGGCTGCCGGTCAATGCCGTGCGCTACCTGACCCCGGCGGGCTTTCACGCGCTGGTGCGCAACCCGCGCGCGCTCCGGCACTGGCCCGCCGCACGCATGGAGGGCTTTCCCCCCGGCGCGCTGAGTGATGCGGATATCGACGCCATTCATGCCTATCTGGCCCGTCTGGATAAGGGGACGCCCCTGCGATAGGGCCGGGCGTCGAAATTTTTGAAAAAGCGTTACCCGAAACGTTATCGAACGCCGTGGGGCGTTTCGGGTATTTAAAACCAACCTATTGACACAAAACACAAAAATTTCCGAGTGTCGGCTTTTTTCAAAAAGGTGACGTTTCGGAATGCGTTTTGGGGAAACGCGTCACCATAAACGCCCTGATGTCAGTCGTGGCGGAACAGGCGCAGGATGGCGCCTGTTCCGCCCATCAGGGGCCGCCGGCCTGCTGCCATGCAAGGCAGGGATCAGCGCATCAGGTCGGACAGTGCATCCAGCTTGTCGCCCAGCATCGCGATGGTGGAACGAATCTCGTCCGTGATGGTTTGCGTGTCATCCATCGTGTTGGACAGGCGTTCGAGGTCGGTGCGTATTTCGCCAAGCAGAACATTGCGTTCGGTTACGATACCGTCTTCGTCTTTCATGTGGCGTCTCCCGGGTTTCATGCGTCAACATGCACAATGCGGGTCTTCGGCTGGTTTGACAAATGCGTGGGGGCAACTGTGCCATGACAGCAGCCGGAACGTCACCATGTGCGGGCGGTTCCGGTTTTGCGGCTGGGCTGTCTTGCGATACATCCCCCCTGAACTGGCGCGGGCGGGGAGAACGCAGGACGATGCAGCAGGTTGAACACTGGATGTGGCGGATTGCCGCCGGCCTTGTCGTCCCCATGCCGGTGCTGCTGCTGTATGCGCTGGCCCCGGCGGAAATCGTCCTGACGGTGGTGGCCGTGCTGTTTGTCATCCATGCCGTGCTGACCCGGCACTGGACATGGCTTCGCCAGCCATGGGTCGTGGTGGCGGTCCTGCTGTGGGGGCAGATCATCATGTCGTCTGTCGTGGCGCAGGAGGTGCATGGGGTCATGCAGTCGCTGTGCTTCGGGCGGTATTTCCTGTTTGTCGCCGCCCTGCAGACATGGGTCCTGCCCGATATCCGCATACGCGCTGTTCTGGCGCGGGTTTATGGGGGTGTCGCCATATGGCTGGTGGCGGGGTGCTGGCAGCAATATATCTGCGGGCGCAACATATGGGGATATGGCCGGTGGGCGGATGGCGCCCTGCTGGGCCCATTATGGGCGCCGCGCGTGGGGTCCGGGCTGTTCATGACGGCGCTGCCGGGACTGTTTCCCGTCGCCATCCGCCTGTCGCAACGTGATGGTATGCGCGGGCGTATCATGGCGGCCGCCATGCTGCTGGGACTGATCCTGACCATGGTGCTGGTGGCGCAGCGCATGCCGCTGTTCCTCATGCTGGGGGGGATGGGTCTTGCCGGGCTGCTTGTGCCGCGCCTGCGGGGCGGCCTGCTGGCAGTGGGGGTGCTGGGTGCGTGCGGTGTCGCGCTGTCGCCCGTGCTGGCGCCGCAGGCGTATAACAAGCTGGTCGTGAACTTCATCGCGCACATGCATGCCTTTGCCGACAGCCCGTATGGCATGCTGTTCATCCGCGCGGGGGTGATGATCAGGCAGCACCCATGGTTCGGGCTGGGGTTTGACGGGTTTCGCCATGCCTGCCCTGATCCGACCTATTTCCATGGCCTGCCCTGGCTGGGCATAGCCGAGGGACCGTACGGGGGGGCTACGGGCTGCAACCTGCATCCCCATAACTATTACCTGCTGATGGGCACGATGGGGGGTATGCCGGCAATGGGACTGTTCATTGCGCTGGTTGCCTGCCTGCTGGTGCAGATATGGCGGGGCTTGACCCCGGCACGCGACCCGCAGCGGCTGATGCTGGCGGTGGTTGCCACGCTGGTTTTCTGGCCGGTGGCGTCCACCAGTTCGTTTCTGACGCAGCCCTCGGGCGGGTGGCTGTTCATGGTTACGGGGTGGGCGCTGGCGGTCTCGCCAGTTGCATCCCGGTTGCAATACGTGCATGGCAGGGACTAGCCCCGGCTGCCACGGCGCACTACAGTGCCCCGGGTGGACGGCGCCGAATGACAGACGGCAGATGCAGCCTGTCTGCCCTGACCCACGCCCGTATCCAGCAAGGGGAGCCTGCGCTATCGTTTTCGCCTGTTGTTCTGAGGGAACGTGTCCGGAATCATTCCAGGCGCGGGTTTTTGTACGTGTGATCGCCCATGTCCACTTCTGAACGGGATGCGCTCAAGCGCATTTTCGGCAATACCGGTTTCCTGATCGCCGGGCGGGCGACGAACGCGATCTGCAGTTTCGTCTATATCGCATGGGCGGTGCGCGCCCTGGGGCTGTCGCAGTTCGGCGTGCTGATGCTGGTCACGACGTTCGGGGCTGCCGTATCGCAGGCCACGCACCTGCTGTCGTGGCAGCCTCTGCTGCATTACGGTACGGATCCGTTCACCAATGGCCGCAAGGCGCAGTTTTCACGCGTGCTGGCGTTCTGCATCCGTGCCGATTACATCAGCGGTGGCCTCGGGTGGCTGGTGGGTACGCTGGGGGTTGCGCTGTTCGGTACCTATATGGGGTGGCCGGCGGCGGATCAGGGGGCGGCCTGCGCCTATATGCTGACCATCGCGTTCATGAACACAAGCTGGTCGGCCGGGGTGTTCCGGCTGTGCAATTCCTTCTGGCTGACCATGCTGACCGACCTGTCCGGCGCGCTGGTGCGCACCGTGGGGTCGGGCATCGGCTTCATGTACCATATGGGGCTGGATTATTACCTTCTGGTCTGGAGCATGACGCAGCTGATCATGTTCCTGAGCAGTACCTGGCTGGGGTGGATGCAGCTGCGCCATACGGGCGGGACGCTGCGCTTCAGCCTGTTTACACCGCTTAAGGCCGGCGATGCGCCGGGCATCTGGCGCTTTACCCTGTCCACCAGCTGCAACCACCTGCTGGGGTCGGTATTCAACCAGTTCGGCACGCTGCTGGTGGGGGGAATCCTTGGTCCGGCAGATGCGGCGGTCTATCGCGTGTCCCGCCAGATTGGCGAGGGGATCGCCAAGCCTGCACAGCTCATGATGCCCGCGCTTTACCCCGAATTCATCCGCCTGCGAGAAGAGCAGGACTGGTATGGCATCAAACGCGTGACGATCAAGCTGTTCCTGATGATCGGCGGTTTTTCTGTCCTGCTGATGGGTGTGGCGATGGCGGTGGGCAATATCCTGCTGACATGGATGCTGCATGTGCACTGGCATGGGGGGAGATCCCTGATTATGCTGATGCTGGGCAGCGCGATACTCGGCCTTGGGGTCGTGCCACTGGAACCGCTGCTGACCGTGATCGGGCAGGTGTCGCAGGTGCTCAAGGGACGGATCATCGTTACCCTGACCTATCTGCCGCTGGTGTACGGCATGACCATGGCGTGGCATCTGGAAGGGGCGGCGGCGGCGGCCGACGTGGCCGGGCTGATCATGCTGGCTGTCTGCCTGCGGCCGGTCGTGGCGTGGTTCCGCCGTATGGCGCCGGGGCGCAGGCCGACAGGCACGGCGACCGGGGATGTCCCGCCTGCCACCGTGCCGTCCGTGCCTGAAAAGAGCACCGGAATGTAATCCCGTAGCGGTGGTTGAAAACGCCCTGTAAATTCCAGGGACGGTTCTGGTGAAGTTTTTTTTCAGATGGCACCGGCGAACGCCGCCCCTGCGTAAAAAGGCGGCGCCCGGAACATCGTGGCCGTTCAGAAACTGGCCGTCAGGCTGACATTGAATGACCGGCCCATGCCGGGCAGTGCGCGCAGCATGCCGGTTGCGGCGTTATCCGCCAGCGACCAGCCACCCAGCGGCAGTTCGTATTTCTGGTTCAGCACGTTGTCGATGCTGGCGTCCAGCGTCATGTAGCGCCAGTGATACTGCCCCCCCAGCCCCAGCAGGGCATAGCCCGGGGTGCGGGGTTCGTTGCGGACCCAGTCCACCGTGTCCTTGGCCTTGACGAAGGTCATTTCCACGCGGCCGCTCCAGTTTTTCCACCGCTCGTTCAGCGACACGCTGCCGTTGGTCGGCATCTGGTGATACAGCCCGGCGCCGTTGGTCAGATCCTGCCCGCGTACCCAGTTGATGTTGGCCACGATCTCCCCCCGGCCAAAACGGGCGTTCTGCCACAGCCGGTAATTGCCCGAGCCGTTGATGCCGTAGCTCTGGGCATTGTGGTTGACGAATCCCAACGTGTAGAACTGGCCCGCCGATGCAAGGCGCTGCGCGTTTACGTAATTGTGGGTGTAGGTGTAGTACGGCTGGACCTTCAGGTCCCACCTGTCCCCGTCGGGATCATGCCAGTCGGCGGTGATGGAGGCGGTATTGGCCACTTCCGGTTTCAGGTCGGGATTGCCGACATAGCCGTTGCCGTCGCCAAACCAGTTGATCATGCTGGTGACCATGGCCGACTGCCCCCATGCATAGCGTTCATACAGGTTGGGTGAGCGGGTCTTGCGTGCATAGCCGCCTTCGATCGTCAGGTCGCGGCGCGGTTTCCAGCGGACCAGCGCCGTCACGTCGAAGTTCACGTCCGTCCGGCCCCGGTCAATGGCGTTGAAGACATTGGCCGCGGCAACATTGGTCTGGTTCATCATGGAGGAGGAATAGCCGGACACCGGACCCGTATTCATCATGACCAGATCATTGCGGAAGCCCAGCAGCGTGGTTACGCGCGGCGTCCATGCCGCTTCCCATTCCACGAAATGGCCCAGCCGGTCGCGGTGCCCGTCATTGATACTGTGATAGGTGTCCGGTCCCATCATCATGCTGCCCGCAACGGGCGGCCACCAGTCATTCAGTCCGGAATGGTCGAACGAACTGCCCAGCCGCAGGGTCTGTCCCTCCGCCAGCGGGATCGTGGCCTTTATGCTGTATCCCGCCATGCGGGCGTTGGTGTTCATGGGCATGTGGGTGGTCTTCGCGCGGTCGGGCAGGAAGTCCATGGCGTGGTCCTCGCGCTGCCAGTAGCCACGTGCCTCCAGTTCGCCCCAGTCAAAGGTGCCGACATACTTGCCGTTCACATAGGTGGAGCGGTTGTTGGTCATGTCCATGTACTGGTTGGCGAAGCCCTCATGCGGCGTGTCCTGCTGCCCGAATGTCAGGGTGAACAGGTGATTGTCCTTGTGCAGGCCAAAGGTCACGTCGTGGTTGTAGGTGAGGTAGCTGGTGGAGCGGACAATCCCCGCATCCCCGCCGCCACTGTAATCGCCCGCCTGGCTGTAGGATGCATTGTAGCGCAGGCTGAACATGTCATTGGCCACCGTCAGGCTGCCCGATGCGCCATAGCCGCCGCCATTGCTGCGATAGGTACCGGTGACATGTCCGGTCACAAGTATCCTGCCATGGCGTGCGAACTGCGGGTTCTTGCGTTCGACATCAATCGTGCCGCCGGTGCTGTCGCCGCCCATGCTGACGGGGGTGATCCCGGCAATGGCGGTGGCGGTCTCCACGCTGTCGGGGTCGATGAAGGACAGGGCGGGGTTCATATGGTTGGGACAGCCCGAGGCAATGCGCACGCCATCGACCACGGTCGCCACGCGGTCATCCGCCATACCGTTGATGACCGGCAGGGACGCAAGGCCGCCTGCCGCATAGGTGCTGACGCCCATCTGGTTGCGAAACAGGTTGGCGGTGTCGGGGCTGCTCAGCTGCGCGGTGGTCCGCGCGGCCTGCGAGGGGGAATTGGCCGATAGCAGCCGGTCCCCCATGGGGGTGTCCTCGGCCGTGTCCTCGATCGACAGGCCAGGCAGGGTTACGGTGGTTTCAGCCCGTGTCACAACGGGGTGCAGGCAGGCGGCCAGCATGCAGCCGCCTGCGGCCACGGCAAAGGGCGCGGCCGTTCTTTTTATGGAAGTCACTTTTCATGTCCTGAACAGGAAACGGAAATGCGCACGCCCGTATGGGCATGCGACAGCGCATGGGTTCAGGAAACGGAAGGTGGCCCGCGGGATGGGGGAAGACCAAGTACGGGAACAGGGGGCGCGCGGGGCTGTCGCGGCTCATGCCGGGCCTGTGCCCATGCCAGCGGGGGCAGGGGCAGGAAGGGCAGGAGCGTCAGCGCAAGGGCGGGCAGGTGCAGAAGCGGGCATAGCGGGCACCCATCGGCGTGATCGTGGCCCCCCGCGTGGGGCTGCTGATCATGCGGGTGGACGGGCATGCCGTCCATCATGGCGTGATGATGGGGGGATGCGTGGACCGTGGTGGCCGCGTGTCCCGGCGGGGCGATGTCGATCCCCGTCAGCCGCATTATGGTGCCGCGGGGTAGTTCCCCCGGCATGCTGCGGCTTTCAATCAGCAACTGTCCCCACAGCCCCAGGCACGCGCACAGCACCATGATCCAGCGGATCACAGGCATGTCATGCATGAAGGGGTGGCGGGCGTGGCCCATGATTGAACTGGTTCTTTCTGGTTGTAAGATAAGGCGGTAACGGATTTATGTTCTCGTGGCTGCATCCCTTTTTGTCAAATGGGGCGCGGGCCGTCATACCGGCTGTAATGGATGGAACCGTGCCGCAACAGCAAGACAGGACCACAGGCAGGCTGCTTGTCCCCGAAGTCGCGCACATGCGTGGCCGCCGGGCGCGCATGGTGGCGGGGTGGGCGGTGCTTCTGGCCGTGCTGGGGCATGGCATGATCGGCGCGTGGCTGTTGCCGGGGCGTACGAAGGCGCCGGACGCGCCCAGTGAAAAAAGCAGTATTCAGGTCTTTTTCGACCAGCCGGAGGTTGCGCCCGTCCCTGAACCGGCTACGCCACAGCCACAGCCACAGCCACAGCCACAGCCACAGCCACAGCCACAGCCACAGCCACAGCCACAGCCACAGCCACAGCCACAGCCACAGCCACAGCCACAGCCACAGCCACAGCCACAGCCACAGCCACAGCCACAGCCACAGCCACAGCCACACCCCACAGCCCCACCGGCCGCGCCGCCGCGGGCAGAGGAAACGCAGGAGGCCGCGACCAGCCGCCATATTCCCGCCAGCGTGCCCACTGCATCTCCCTGGGGGGCGGCAGGACGTGCTGCCGGCCCACGCGCCATACCGGTCCCAGCCCCTGCGTCCGCCACGCGACCTGTCAGCGCGCCTCCTGCTGTCGGACATGCGCCACCGCCTGCCTCGGCGGCCCGGCCTGTGTCTTCGCTACAATGCACGCCGCCTGCATGGCGTTATCCGGCCATGGCCCGGCACATGCATGAAGAGGGCACCGCGATGGTGGATCTGGTCATCGGGGCGCAGGGACAGGTGGCACAGGCCAGCCTGCGCAGCAGCACGGGCTATGATGATCTGGACAGGACAGCCCTTGCCGCCGCGCGCAACGTTCGCTGCACGGCGGAGGGGGGCGTGACGGACGGCGCGAAGGTCACGCTGCCGGTCATATTCCACCTGAAAGGATAGGGACTGGTTCAGGCGTGTCTTTCACGCGGAACGGCTGACAGACAACAGCAAGGGGCGCCGGGTGACGCCCTGTTTCAAACAGGTGAGGTTCCCTGAACGTCTATGGATGAAGGTGTCCCCGGAAAGGGGGCTCCGGTTTCACGAACAGGCCTGTCTGCCCATCCGTTACAATATCGGCCATGGCGCCCACAGGTGTTACGATGGAGGGGACACCCGCCTGCATTGCTTCATGCAGGGCGATGCACAGCCCCTCGAAATGCGAAGGCTGCACATAGCCATGCAGCCCGGCGCAATAGGTGAACGGGTCGGTCTGGAACCCTGACAGAGTGACGTTGCGCAGCCCCAGTGCCGAAATCCGGGCCCGTAGCTGCGGGGCGAGGGAGCCCTCGCCACCGATATCAAGATGGATGCGGCACTGCGGTGCATGGTCACGCAGATAGGCCATTGTCTCGATCAGCAGGCCATAATTTTTCTGCTTTTCCAGCCGTCCCAGCGTGCCAAGGCGGAAGACGCGCCCGTCACCCGGTCCGGCCCATGGCGTGGCCTGCGGCATGTCGGGCTGTGCCGTAAACAGGGGCCAGGGAATGATGTCGCCTTCGGGAACATGCAGTTGCCGGGCCGTGCATTTCGCAACGAAGCGGGAATCCGCCACCCACAGATCCGTCAGCCTGTGCGTGGCGCGCAGGGCCCAGCGGTTCCACGGGCGCAGGTAGGCATTGTGCTGCCAGCTGACCACCGGCCTGCGCAGCATGATGCCCGCCATCTGTCCATACAGGGTCGCACGTGTCAGCGATGTCCAGATCAGGTCCGGGGCATGGCGGCGGATGGCGGCAAGGGTGGTGGGGAAACTGGCAAACCTGTTCGGATTTGGGGAGAGGATATCGTAAACGATCCCCGCTTCTTCCAGCCATGTCGTCGCATTGCCGGCTTTGCGCGCCAGGGCGAGGACATGAACGTCATGCCCGCATCGGCGCATCTGCGCCACGACATCGGGCAGGGGGCGTTCAGCGCCGCCGCCATTCAGGCTGTTGATGATGTAGACAATGCGCATGCGAATGCTTCTGGCATGCAAAACATAAAAAATTAAGGCAGTTTATAATGATGGATACATTTCATGTCGGTTCAGACATAAAATGTTTAGGTTCGTTACAGTAAGATACAATTTAATGAATGGTATATATTAGAATTTCTTTTGGAAAATGAATCTGCGCCTGACTTTATTGCATCCTTGGTTATTCCATTACTTGTTTTGGTAATGAAACATACCCGTGCTGTGGTAGGTGCCAGTGGCCCGGCAGGGCGACTGCCGTAGGGGGAAGGCAGGTAAGCCGGATGAAAAGACCGCCCCATGCCGAAACAGGGGGCGGCCAGATCAGGCTGGATCAGGGTGTATGGACCAGTTTACGGTTCAGGAATTCCTCAATACCGAATTCCGAAAGTTCACGACCGTAACCGGAGTTCTTGATACCACCAAACGGCAGATCCGCTGCCGATGCGGTCACGGCGTTGACGAACACCATGCCGGTATCGATCCGTGCCGCCACGCGACGCCCGCGTTCCACGTCACCGGTGTGGATGGAGCCACCAAGGCCGTAGGGCGAATCATTGGCCATGGCGATGGCTTCATCCTCGCTGTCCACGGAATGGATGATGGCGACCGGGCCAAAGATTTCCTCGTAGAAAATCGGGTTGTCCTTGGTCATATGGGTCAGGATCGCGGCCTTCATGAAAAAGCCCTCGCGGTCGATCGGCTTGCCGCCTGCAACCAGAGTTGCCCCGTGCGATACAGCCTTTTCCACCTGGGACACGGCACGTTCCATGGCGGCCTGGCTGCTCATCGGGCCGTGGGTGACACCCTGTTCCAGCGGGTCACCATACTGGAATTCATTGACGGCGGTTTTCAGGCGGTCGGTGAATTCCCCTACCAGTGATTTGTGGACGATCATGCGCTTGGCGGATGTGCAGACCTGACCGTTATTGGACATGCGGCCGCGGATGGCCATGGGCATGACCTTGTCCAGGTCGGCATCGTCCAGCACGATGAACGCGTCCGAACCGCCCAGTTCCATCGTGCTTTTCTTCAGCGCCCGGCCGGCCTGTGCCGCCACGGCGCTGCCGGCGCGTTCGCTGCCGGTCAGGGCGACACCACGCACCTCCGGCCGTTCGATCAGCTTTTCCGACTGGTCATTGGTAATGAACAGGTTGGTATAGGCGCCTTCGGGCACGCCAGCTTCACGGAACAGGGCTTCGAACGCCTCCGCGCATTGCGGCACGCTTGGCGCGTGTTTGACCATGACGACATTGCCCGCCATCAGGTTGGGGGCTGCAACGCGGGCCAGCTGGTAATAGGGGAAGTTCCACGGCTCCACGCAATAGATGATGCCCAGCGGTTCGCTGGTCACGGTTGCATGGCCCTGGGACACCGGCAGTTCACGCGGGGCGAGGAAGGTTTCGGCCTTTTCCGCGTAATAGGTGAGGATGTCGGCGGACAGTCCGATTTCGGCAATGGCCTCGGGCAGGATCTTGCCCATTTCAATGGAAATCAGGCGGGCATGCTTTTCCTTGTCCCGACGCAGGATGTCGGCAGCCTTGAGCATGAGCGTGCGGCGCTGCGCGATCGAGCGGTGCCGCCAGTCGCTTTCCCAGAACTGGTGGGCGGTGGACAGCTTTGCCAGCATGACCTTGTCGTCATGCAGGTCAAAGACCTTTTCCGTTTTTCCCGTGGCCGGGTTGATGGTGCGATAGGGACTCATGGTGTCATATCCTTTGTGGCTGGTTTGCAGGCCGTCGCGTTATTACCGGACGAATGTTTGCGTTCCCTCAACGCGGCAACAGGTTGTCTGGTTAGGGAACGCTGCGGGCAGGGGCGACCTGTATGGGGAATGCTCTCCCCATCGTGACTATATCCACCTGTATATTGTCAATGCGCGCCAGACACAGGGCAGGGACACGCCCGGAGGGATATGCGCCCCCGCATGCGCCTGCAGCCAAGGCAGGGAGTGACGTTGCAGGCAATGCGATCCCTGCATGGTCATCACGAGGGTTTGAACGCCATGCCGCCGGAATGGACAGCACAGGCCGCGCCGCTGGTCCGTTCATGCCGCATGGCGGACGCCGGGCCGGTTGTCTGGGATATTGTCTGGTGTACGATGCGGCCCGTTTTCAGATATTGCAGAAGGTAAAGACCATGCACATTGACCTGACGGGCCGCACGGCCATTGTAACGGGATCAACCGGCGGCATCGGGCTGGCCATCGCAAGGGGACTGGCCGCAAGCGGAGCGGACGTGGTGGTAAATGGACGCAAGGCGCCAGCGGTGGAGCGGGCGGTGCGGGAACTGTCCGCCCTTGGTGCGGGGAAAGCCACGGGGTTTACAGGTGACCTGGGCACGGCGGCGGGATGTGCCGCGCTGGTGGCTGCACACCCGTCATGCGATATCCTGATCAATAATCTGGGGATTTTTGAACCAAAGGATTTTTTCGATACCCCGGATGAGGACTGGAGCCGGTTTTTCGAGGTGAACGTCATGTCCGGCGTGCGGTTGTCGCGTGCCTACCTGCCGGGCATGAAGGAGCGGAACTGGGGGCGGGTGGTGTTCATATCCTCGGAATCCGCGCTGAACATTCCGGTCGAGATGATCCATTATGGCTTCAGCAAGACGGCACAGCTTTCTGTGGCGCGTGGCCTGGCGGAACGGATGGCGGGAACCGGGGTGACGGTGAATTCCGTGCTGCCGGGGCCCACACTGTCCGAAGGGCTGGCGGACATGCTGAAGCCGGAACAGGAAAGGACGGGCAAGCCGCTGACGGAAGTTGCGGCGGAATTCGTCATGGAACACCGTCCTTCCTCCATCATTCGTCGTGCCGCGACAGTTGATGAAGTGGCGAACATGGTGGTTTACCTGTCGTCCCCGCAGGCTTCCGCCACCACCGGGGCATCGGTGCGTGTTGATGGCGGGGTGCTCAGCACGATCTGAGGATTGTGTTCCCTGTTGTTAGCCGATTGGAAAATAGAAGAAGCTTCTGGGCGCCGCCTTTTCAAAAAAGGCGGCGCTCCTTCATCTTTTTTGAAAAAAGCATCACCAGAAACGTCTTCCTGATGTCCCGACAGGTTACTGGAACGGGCTGGCGGAATAGGATGGCGAGGTTGTATAGCCCGCCGCCGGGACCGGCATGGTTGGCGTGGGGTAACCAGATTGGCGGGTGGCTGGCGTGGTATAGGTCGGGGTGGACAGTTTTTGCGCCGCGACGGAGGAATGTGCCGTAAGCGTGCCAGTGCCAGTGCCAGTGCCAGTGCCAGTGCCAGTGTTCATGCTTGTGTCCGGACTGGTGCCGGTCTGGATGGTGTTGCGGGCGGGGATGGTCGTTTCCACCGGGGCAGGACGATCGGACAGGACCCTGTCAGGATAGACCGCGCCAGTGCTGTCATAATCCGCTGCATTATACCGTCCCACGCAGTTCTTGCCACGTTCGGCCGTATGGACGGCTTCCAGTTCGCCTTTCAACTGACCGGGCTGGACAGGCCGGGCGTATGTCGTGCGCTGGGGACTCGCTGCAGCCAGCGCCTGCGTATCCGTTTCATCCAGCAGGGCAAGCTGTGCACAGCTTTGCCGCATGTAAGGTTCAGGGTTCACATATTGCGCATTGATTTCGGCAGGTCTGGTGGCGCATCCCGTTACAGCCAGTATGCCCAGACACAGGATCGTTTTTTTCATGGTCTTCCTGTCATGTTCTGAATATCCTGAGTAAAAAAATTGTTACATGAATATAATTCAATATAATAAATAATTTATTGTTTGTTGATCTATAAAAATAATTGAATATTATTTAAAAATTATAAAAATAAAATGACATATTGAAAGCTTATCATTATTTTTCTTAATGAAAACTTTCCGCCGGCCTGTCAGCACCGTCCGGCCGCCTGCATATGTAACGCATCGGTTCTGGCGGGGTTGCGGGCCGCATGCGGTTCTGGCCATGACGGAAGCCGGGGCAGGGCACGGATTTCATCGCACGCTCAGCAGATGGGAAGGGCGTGCTGCATGTCCCACGTGAACGGAAAACTGGCCATTACCCCGGAGTGACCGCCACAGCCTGATTCGTCACTTACGCGCCCGTGATCCATGAAGCGCACCAATCAGGGGCGCAAGGGCAGGTGGCTGAATGTCTGGCGGGACACTTGCCTGACAGCATGCGTCAGATTGATCAGGAAACGGCAATTCAGCAGGGGAATGTCGTCGGCTGCATTTGAAGGCCAAACCGCGGGCCCAACCGGAAGGACGTGGGCACGGCGCAATTTCAGCCATGCATGGGGGCAGGTCATGGCCGGAATGGCGCAAGGGGCGGCCGGACAGCTTTTCCATGAAGGCTTTTCGAAAGAAAAAGTCAGGGAGCAGCTTGGGGAAAATCACAGGCAACGCCGTGACCTGCGCCGCACGGGTATCGTCCGCCTGGCAGAAGCAGGGGCACGACGCCCCAGATCGCTTCGATCAGTAGCCACGGGATCGATTATTCCCAACGGATCATCGACACATACCTGCCGCGTCGCACTGAGGTCGCGATTGCGGGCATGCAGTTGTGGGAACAGCAACAGGAGCGGGAGACCAGCAAGATGGCCTCCATCGCCGCTACATCGGGCCATCTGGGATAAGGCAGAACCGTAATGGGCCATAGTGCACAGCAAACCATCTGCAAACCGTGCAAGCTTTCCGGACGCCAAGTCATTGAAAACTGGCGCGCCCTGCTGGATTCGAACCAGCGACCCACAGCTTAGAAGGCTGTTGCTCTATCCAACTGAGCTAAGGGCGCGAGCCTGTGCTTGTGCCAGATCGGGCCTAATGCGTCCAGTTCTGGATCCGGTCATAACGGAAATTATCGGCATAGGCCTTGGGGCGGCGGAGGCGCGGGGCCGGAATTTCGATATCGAAGGCGATCCCTTCCCGCGTGGCGTAGGCAACCGCGCTATCCTGATCGGGGAACTGCAGCCGCAGCTGCGACGGGGTGTCCGCGCTACCTGTCCAGCCCATCAGGGTATCGACATGGCGGGGGCGGCTCTGCCCGTATTCCAGAACCCACGTATGGGTCCGGGCCTGCCCTGACTGGGTGGAGGGCTTGGACTGCCTGTAAATCCGGGCTCGCATTACTATCCGTCTCCCTGGATATGGTCGGGGCGCCCGGACTCGAACCGGGGGCCTCGTGTACCCAAAACACGCGCGCTACCAGGCTGCGCCACGCCCCGCGACCACGAGCGGGAACCTATGTGGCAACTGCTGTTCTGGCAAGCACATTCTTGCAAAAAAATACCGCGCCCATCGTCCCTGCGGCAAGCAGTGAGGACGGGCGCGGCGAACAACAAGGCGTGTGATGGGAAACGGGTGTTCCGATCAGGCCTTTTCGGTGGGCTGGCTGGCCAGGGGCGGGATGAACAGCGGTGCCGTATCCCACGGGAACAGGATCCATGTGTCCTGCGGAACCTCGACCACGAACATGTCGGTAACCGGCAGCCCTGCCGGCTTGGCATACAGGCAGGCGAAGAATGCCTTGGGCAGCATCTTGCGCACCAGCTGGGCCGTGACGCCGGAATCCACCAGGTCATCAATGATCAGGAATCCCTCGCCATCGCCCGCCGCGTCGGCCGTCTTGACCACGTTGGATTCGCCCATCTTTTCCTCGTCGTAGGTCACGACGGAAATGGTGTCGATCAGGCGGCAGTCCAGTTCACGGGCGATGATCGCGGCAGGGATCATGCCGCCACGCGTGATGGCCACGATTCCCTTGAAGGGGCCACGGGCCATCAGCGAGCTGGCCAGTTGGCGGGCATCGCGGTGCAGCTGGTCCCATGTTACGGTTGCGTAGCTTGTAGCCATCAGAAAAGTTTTCCTCCATCGGGAACACGGCCGTCGGGTCGGATCAGGACGGCCTCTCCATTGCTGTCGGGCATGCCCAGTGTCAGCACTTCGCTGCGCAGCGAACCAACCTGCCGCGGGGGCACGTTGATGACCGCGCAGATCTGGCGACCGATCAGCCGGGCGGGGACATAGCGGTGGTTGACCTGCACGACCGACGACCGGACCCCGATATGGGGACCGAAATCAATGGTCAGCCGGAAGGTATGCCGTGGCGTTTCGCGCACGGGGCGTGCATCCACGACCGTGCCGGCCCGGATATCAAGCCAGTCACGTGCGCCTGTTACGTCCCCTGCCGTGCCGGGCACGGCTGCATGCTCTACAGGGTCTGTCATGGAACAGCTTTTGCCCGTATCGGGGCTGATTTGCAAACACGTGAACGTACTTTTCAGGACGAAAGCGCAGGATATTTTTCGCGGCTGCTGTTAGGGTGACGGCATCATGCCTTCTGCTTCCGTCCCACCGCCGCCGCCTGTTGCCGAACACTCCATGAACACCGTGCCCCTGCACCGGCATCCGGGCCTGCCCGCGTTCCTTGCCGCCCGTACGGCATCGTCATTTTCCGCCTGCGTGCAGGCCGTGGCGGTGGGGTGGCAGATCTATGCCCTGACCCACAGTACGACGGCGCTGGCGCTGGTGGGGCTGGCGCAGTTCCTGCCCATGGCAGGACTGCTGCTGCCGGCGGGGCATGCGGCGGATCATTTCAACCGCCGCCTGATCGTGGTGACGTGCCAGTGCATCGAGGCACTGTCCGCCCTGTTCATGGCCATCGGGGCATTTGGCGGCTGGACCACGCCGTGGATGATCTATGCCATGGTCATGGTGTTTGGCGCGGCGCGCGCGTTCGAAATGCCATGCCA
The DNA here is from genome assembly GCF_018491655.1 of Komagataeibacter oboediens. Taxonomy (NCBI): domain Bacteria; kingdom Pseudomonadati; phylum Pseudomonadota; class Alphaproteobacteria; order Acetobacterales; family Acetobacteraceae; genus Komagataeibacter; species Komagataeibacter oboediens. The sequence goes on from NZ_JABLUU010000004.1 coordinate 211,011, forward strand.
GCAGACCTTCCTGCCCTCCCTTGTGCCCGCGCATGTCTTTCCCCGTGCGGCGGCGGTGTCATCTTCCCTGTTCCAGGCGGCGGCGGTGACGGGACCATCGGTGGGGGGACTGCTGTACGGCGCGGGGGCGGGGGCGTGCTATCTTGTCTGCGCCCTTGGCTTTGCCTGTGCCTGCATGAGGACGCTGCGCATCCGTCTGGCTTACGTTCCCCGGCCACGGGTGCCGCTGTCGCTGGCCACGTTTGTCGAAGTCATGGATTTCATGCGCGCCCGGCCTGACATGCTGGGGGCCATCTCGCTGGATCTGTTTGCCGTGCTGCTGGGTGGGGCGACGGCCATGCTGCCGGTTTTCGCCAGTGACATCCTGCATGCGGGGCCGGTGGGGCTGGGGCTTTTGCGGGCGGCGCCAGCCGTTGGGGCGGTGGTCTGTTCCGTCGTGCTGGTGTGGCGGCCGCTCAACCGTCATGCCGGGGCACGCATGTTCCTGGCCGTGGCGGTGTTCGGCGTGGCCACGGTGGTCTTTGCCCTGTCGCGTTCCATGGCGGTGTCCATTGTGGCGCTGGCGGTTCTGGGGGCGGCGGATGTGGTCAGTGTGGTGGTGCGCGGCGCGCTGGTCCAGTTGCGCACGCCCGACAGCATGCGGGGCCGGGTTTCGGCGGTGAACATGCTGTTTATCGGGTCATCCAACCAGTTGGGGGAATTTGAAAGCGGGATGGTGGCCAGCATGATCGGGCCGGTTGGCTCGGTCGCGCTGGGCGGGATCGGCACACTGGCCATAACCATTGCGTGGATCCGGATGTTCCCCGGGCTGTGGCGTCTGGACCGGCTGGATGACATTACCCCGGAATAGATGATTGGTCAGTTCCCGTGCGCGGGGCGAACAGCCGGAACAGCGGGCCGGTCAGGGCGGTTGAGATCACCGCCAGTACCATGAGGGAGGCAAAGGCGAAATCCGACAGCATGCCCTGCGCGTGCAGGATGGTGGCGGCCACGATTTCCATCAGCCCCTTGCATTGCAGCAGCGCGCCCACGCCCAGCGCCTGCCGCCGCGTCAGTCCCGGCGCGGGCGGGAAGGCATAGACCGACCCGATCTTGGCCAGCACGGAAATGACCACCAGCAGTAGCGACGCGGTGACGGAGGGCCAGGTCAGCGCATCGCCATTTATGTGCAGGCCGCTATGGCCAAAGAACATCGGCGCCAGCCAGATCAGCGAAAAGCGCCCGACCTGTTCCACCGGCAGGCGCGCAACCCACCGTGGCGGCATGAGCGCACCGGCAAAATACGCCCCGATCAGTTCATGCAGCCCAAGCTGCATGCTGGCCCATGACCCGGCGGCCAGATACACCGGCACCGCCGTCCAGATAACCGGCAGGGGCGGATTGCGCATGTTGCGCGTCGCCCAGTTGCTGATAACCGCCAGTGCCACCAGCAGGATGACCGCCACCCCTTCCAGCCCGGTCCACCCATGCAGCGCGGCCGGCCCGCGGGCGGCGAACTGCAGGATGACCAGTCCGATCCACAGTGCCGCGTCATCAACCACCGCCAGCTTGAGCGCAAGCTGCCCGATCGAGCGTTGCAGCGGCGGGAGTTCACGCACGATCCCGATCAGTACCGGCAGGGCACTGACCGCGATGCACAGGCCAATGGCCAGTGATCCGATCAGGCGGCCCACATGCGGCGGATGCCATCCATGCAGCGGCAGAAAAAAATAATAGACCAGGACGGACCCAATCACGAACGGTCCCCCCAGTGCCACCAGCGCGCCCCCCAGCAGGCGGCCGAGCGGCGGTGGGGGAATGGTATGGGCGGATGCATTGGCATCGGGCGGCTGCCACATTTCCAGTCCGGCGGTAAATGCCAGCACCAGCACGGCCAGCCAGCCAAGGTTGTTGCCGTAGACGGACGGAATGCCGATTGCCTGCACCGGCGCGTGCATGACGGCCAGCACGATCCCGAGCAGGATCGGCAGGACGACAATGGGAATGGCCCGATGCACCAGCCGCCATACACCCCATGGCAGAAGAACAAACAGGGCTGCATCAAGAACAAGTGCCGTAATGTTCGCCAATCTTGAACCTTTCTTATCGAGAACGCGAACAGGCTATATATAAAAATTTGGAATGAGAACTTTTATTTTTTGTAAGGTGCAGGAATATATGGTTTATTGATGCCGTGGGGAAGTATGCGTTCTCATGTGTGAATTTATGCCCATAAAAAAAGGCAGAAGTTCTTGTTCGCTGGTCTTGTGTCCCATTGTCATCCGGCACAAGAACAGGGAAACGTCGATACCGGGTGTCGGGTTCGGCGGGGGAGGGGGCCGGGGCATCACCTTGCCGGCATCGTGCGGGTGGGCGGTTTTTCCATTTCTGAAATGGAATAATATTTCATATCTGCATGGAAAATATAAATTATGAAAATGAATTGCTTTCCAAATATAATAGATAAGAAAAAACCATAATTTTATATTTTATATACAAATACAGAGAAAATTATTTGATGTCGGTCATGGTTGGTCACGCTTGCGTGCGTGACCCTCGAGCATAGTGAAGACGCCCCATCCATGGGCGGCTTCTGATTGAAGAGGACCCGCTTCACCATGCCCAAGAATGTCGTAAATCCCGAATTTCTTCCGATCCTGGAAAAAATGCCGTCGTTTGACGGCCTGTCCGCGCGGTCGCTGCCGGAAGTGCGCGAGATATTCATGACGGCGGTCAGGCTGATCGAGGGACGCCCCCTGCCGGATGTCGAAACGCAGGAAGAATACATTCCCGGCCCCGCAGGTGCACCGGATGTACGTGTGCTGATCTATCGTCCCCGCGTCAGGCGCCCCAACGCCCCGGCCATGGTCTATATCCATGGCGGCGGACTGGTTTCGGGCCATCCGGAGGTCGATGACCCCAAGTGTCAGGTGCTGGCCAGCAAGATGGGATTTGTCATTGTCTCGGTCGATTACCGTCTGGCGCCGGAAGTCAAATATCCCGGCGCGATCGAGGACTGTTATGCTGCCCTGAAGTGGGTGCATGAAAACGCGGCCGGACTGGGCATCAACCGTGACAAGGTTGTCGTTGCGGGCGAAAGTGCCGGTGGCGGACTGAGTGCCGCACTGGCGCTGATGGCGCGCGACCGCAAGGAATACAGGCTGGCCTATCAGTTGCTGATCTATCCCATGCTGGACGACCGTACGGCCACCAAGGTCGATCCCGCGCCTGATTTTGGTGAATATGTCTGGACCCGTTCGGCCAATAAATATGCATGGGAAGCGTATCTGGGGGCTGCGGCAGGGGGCGATGACACGCCGGCGTATGCTTCTGCCGCGCGGGCCAAGGACCTGTCCGGGCTGCCGCCAACCTTTGTGGGCGTCGGGTCGATGGACCTGTTCCTGTGTGAAGACCTGGACTACAGCCGCCGCCTGATGGCCGCGGGCGTGCCGACCGAGGTGATGGTCGTGCCGGGGGCCTATCATGTATTCGACATGTTCGTGCCGGATGCGGAACTGTCACGCAGGTTCATGGATGCGTACTGCGCGGGCCTGAAGCGTACGCTGGGTCTGTAATATCAATCCTTTTGCCGGTCATGATGGTGCTGTCATGGCCGGGAAAGGGGATATCCCGCTTCCTTTATCCGGAAACGGATCATCTCGCATGAACACCCGAAGCGCTATACCGGAACATCCTCGTATGCGCGCAGGAACCCCTCGATATCATCGCTCATCAATAACGGCATCCGGGCACGGATGACCGCCTCGGGCCAATCCCACCATGCCAGTGCCAGCATTCGCCTGATGATCTCGTCGGGGAAGCGGTATCTGATGACCCGGGCCGGATTGCCGCCCACGATGGCGTAAGGCGGCACGTCTCTGGTCACCACCGCCGCCGTGGCGATGATCGCGCCAGACCCGATTGTCACGCCCGACATGATATTGGCCCGTGCGCCGATCCACACGTCATGGCCGATGACGATATCCCCCTTTGTGGAATGGTCATCAGTCGCGTCAGCCGCTTCTGGCCAGAAATTGCACTGGTTCTTGAACGGGTAGGTGGTGATCGTATCCGGGCGGTGGTTGCCCAGGATCATCAGCACCTCGCGGGCGATGGAGCAGTATTTCCCGATCTTCAGGCCAGCATATTCGGCTTCTATGATGATGGGAGAGCCCTTGGCACCATACGTATGGTCCCCGATTTCCCAGCCCCATTCCTCGATCTCATGAGCCAGTGTGTAGCGTAACAGCAGCGAAAAGGCGTTCTTGCCATAATACATGGAGGGTGTGGTCTCCCGTCATGGTTCAGGTTGTGCCACTCTCGATATGCGATTTTGCACATTGATCACAGGAATTAACTTCGTTGCCATAGTGGATCGTCGTTTGGGGAGAAGGACAGACGCGCCGTGTCAGGCAGCTTTGCTATCGCCATCCGGCAGAGCCGGAAAAGGTCGGATCTGTGCGATGGCAGGCGAGGAGGTAGGCTTAGTTCAATAAATTAATAGGTCCTGAGTCTAAGCCTTTTCTGGATCATGCGGAGTATTCGTAGAGTTCGAGACTAACCTCCGCAAAGAACGCCGTATGGAAGGCATCACGGCGGCCAGGGAGTGTAGCGTCTATAAGGCGCGCAGGCCGTCCTTCGACCGCGACCAGATCCATGCCATGAATGCGGAGGGGATCAGCCCGACCGAGATTGCCCGGCGGCAGGAATTGGTCGCACGTCTGTCTATCGGTGTCTGATGAAAGTGGTTGGCTGATTAGGCTCAGGACTCATAGCCAGAACATGACGGTTGCGGCGAGGCAGATCGCCGAGAAGAATATGGTGGGGCATCTGTCATAGCGTGTCGCGACCCGTCTCCAGTCCTTGAGT
>NZ_JABLUU010000039.1:0-4254 GCF_018491655.1 Komagataeibacter oboediens
GCGAGCTTCTGGCTGATTCCATCCATGAGGAGGTAGATGACTGGCGTAGTGAACAGTGTCAGCAGCTGGCTGACGGCGAGGCCGCCGACGATGGCGATGCCCAGGGGGCGGCGCAGTTCGGATCCGGTGCCGGTGCCCAGCATCATGGGCACGGCGCCCAGCATGGCGGCCAGCGTGGTCATGAGGATGGGCCTGAAGCGCAGCAGGGCGGCATGGCGGATGGACTGAAGCGAGGACATGCCCTCGACCCGCTCGGCCTCCAGCGCGAAGTCGATCATCATGATGGCGTTCTTCTTGACGATGCCGATCAGCAGTACGAGCCCGATGATGCCCATGACATCCAGCCCCGACCCCGTGACCCACAGCGCCAGCAGCGCGCCGATCCCGGCGGAGGGCAGGGTGGAGAGGATGGTGACGGGGTGGACGAAGCTTTCATACAGGATGCCCAGCACGATATAGACCGCGACCAGGGCGGCCAGCACCAGCCATGCCTCGTTGGACAGCGAACTGCGGAACGCCGCCGCCGTGCCCTGGAACGAGGTCTGGAAGCTGGATGGCAGGCTGATGTCCTTTGCCGCGCGTTCGATCGCATCCGTCGCATCCCCCAGCGCATAGCCGGGCCGGACGTTGAACGAGACGGTCGTGGCCGGGAACTGTCCCACATGGGTGATCAGCAGCGGCGCGGTATCCTGCGTCAGGGTGGTGACGGAGGCCAGCGGCACCAGCCCCGACGTGGGCGAACGCGTCGGCCCCGACGTGCTTTCGCCCGCATTGCCGCTGATGCCGGGCAGGTACATCTGGCTGAGCGATCCCATGTCCTGCTGGAAGGCGGGGGTTGCCTCCAGGATCACGCGGTACTGGTTGGACTGCGTGAAGATGGTCGAGATCTGGCGCTGGCCAAAACTGTCATACAGCACGTTGTCGATGGTCTGGGGCGTGATGGAATACCGCGCCCCGGTTGTGCGGTCGAGGTCGACATGCGCCACAAGCCCCGCCGCCTGCAGGTCCGATGTCACGTCCGACAGGGCCTTTTCCTGCTGCAGCCGCGCGATGAACTTCGGCACCCATGTCGTGAACTGGCTGTAGTCGGGGTTTTCCAGCAGGAACTGGTACTGCGTCGCCGCGACCGAGGTATCGAGCGACAGGTCCTGCACCGGCTGCAGGTACAGGTCCGCCCCCGCGATGTCCGCCGTTTCCGCGCGCAGGCGCGTGGCCACTTCCTGCGCGGTGGAGGTGCGGCTGTCCACCGGCTTGAGGTTGATCAGGAAGCGCCCCTGGTTCAGCGTCACGTTCTGCCCGTCCACCCCCACGAAGGAGGACAGGCTGGCCACGTCCGCGTCATGCAGGATCCGGTCGGCCAGTTCCTGCTGGTGGCGCTTCATTGCCGTGAACGATGTGGACTGCGCCATGACCGAGATCCCCTGGATCACACCCGTGTCCTGTACCGGGAAGAACCCCTTGGGAATGACCACGGCCAGCACGCCCGTCAGCACCAGGGTCACGCCGAATATGCCCAGCGTCAGCCGCTGGTGGCGCAGCACCACGTCCAGCGCGCGGCCATAGCCATTGATGGTCGCGACCGTCCAGCGTTCGACCGCGGCCGACCATGCCGGTTCGGCATGCTTCGTGTCGCGTTCATGCAGCAGGCGCGCGCACATCATCGGCACCAGCGTCAGCGACACCACGGCGGACAGGATGATGGTGACCGCCAGCGTCATGGCGAATTCATGGAACAGTCGGCCCACCACGTCGCCCATGAACAGCAACGGGATCAGCACCGCGATCAGCGATACGGTCAGCGAGATGATGGTGAACCCGATCTCGCCCGCGCCCTTCAGCGCCGCCTCCATGCGGCTGTCGCCCATTTCGATGTAGCGGGCGATGTTCTCGATCATCACGATGGCATCATCCACCACGAAGCCCGTGGCGATGGTCAGCGACATGAGCGAGAGGTTGTCGAGCGAGAAGCCGAACAGGTACATGACCGCCAGCGTCCCCACCAGCGACAGCGGCACCGACAGGCTGGGGATCAGGGTTGCCGGCACGTTGCGCAGGAACACGAAGATCACGCCCACCACCAGCACCAGCGCCAGGCCCAGCTCGAACTCCACGTCCTCCACCGATGCGCGGATGGTCGTGGTCCGGTCGGTCAGGGGGGTGATGGTGATGCCCGGCGGCAGCGACTGCTGCAGGTGCGGCAGGGCGTATTTGATGTTGTCCACCACCGCGATCACGTTGGCGCCCGGCTGGCGCTGCACGTTCATGACCAGGGCGGGGGTGCGGTTGGCCCATGCGGCCAGTTCGGTGTTTTCGGGGCCGATCACCACGCTGGCCACGTCACGGATGCGCACCGGCCCGCTGTTCTGGTAGGCGATGACCTGGTTGAGCAGCTGGTCCACGCCGGTGATCTGCCCGTCGATGCGCAGCGTGGTCGCGCGCTGCGGGCCATCGAACGTGCCGGTGGGGGAATTGACGTTGACGTTGCCGATGGTCGTGCGCAGCGTGTCAAGGTCGATGCCGAACGAGGTCAGCTTGGGAATGTTGACCCGTACCCGCAGCGCCTTGCGGTTGCCGCCCGACAGCGTCACCAGCCCCACGCCCGAGATCTGGCTGATCTTTTCCGCCAGCCGGGTATCGACATAATCCTCCACTTCCGTCAGCGGCATCGTCTTTGACGTGATGCCCAGCGTCATGACCGGGGTGTCGGCGGGGTTGACCTTGGCATAGACGGGTGGGGCGGGCAGGTCGGTGGGCAGCAGCGAATTGGCCTGGTTGATCGCGGCCTGCACCTCCTGCTCGGCAATGTCCATGGTCATGGTCAGGCCGAAGCGCAGCGTGATGACCGACGCCCCGCCTGACGAGCGCGAGGTCATCTGCTCCAGCCCCGACATCTCGCCCAGCTGCGTCTCCAGCGGCGCGGTGACCGAGGTCGCCATCACGTCGGGGCTGGCGCCGGGATAGAAGGTCTGCACCGTGATGGTGGGGTATTCGACTTCCGGCAGGGCGGAGACGGGCAGGAAATGATACCCCAGCAGCCCCGCCAGCAGGATGGCCAGCATGAGCAGGGTGGTCGCGACCGGGCGGTGTATGAACAGGCGGGAGGGGTTCACGCGGCAATCTCCGGCGGCGGCAGGGGCAGGCGGTCAGGCAGGGAAGCGGGCGGACGGGCGCGCACGTCTAGCCTTTTTTCCCATGGCCGCCGTGGGCGGCATCGGACCCGGCGCCGGGGGCGGTGGCGTCGGGGATCGTCACCTTCACGCCATCGCGCAGGTGGTCCACGCCGTCGGTCACGACCCGTTCGCCGTCCTTCACGCCGTCGGTCACCACGGTCATGGTGTTGTTGGCGTGGCCGGTCTTCACGTTGCGCACCTCTACCGTGCTGTCGGCCTTGACCACATACACGAACTGCCCGTTCGGGCCGGTCTGCAGCGCGTTGGTGGGCACCAGCAGGGCGTCATGGTCGGTGCTGACCAGCAGGCGGGCGTTGACGAACTGGTTGGGGAACAGTTCCTCCTGCGAATTGGCGAAGATCGCGCGCATGCGCACCGTGCCGGTGGAGGTGTCGATCTGGCTGTCCAGCACGCTGACCTGCCCGGTGGCGATTCTGGTCAGGTTCGCGCTGTCCCATGCCTCGACCGGCAGCGGCGTGCCCTCGCGCAGGCGGGTGGCGACGGGGCCGATGTCGTTTTCGGGCAGGGTGAAGATGACCGAAATCGGCTGCATCTGCGTCAGGATCACCAGGCCGTTGGTCTGGCCGGCGGTGATGTAGTTGCCCATGTCCACCTCGCGGATGCCCACGCGGCCATCGACCGGGGCCACGATGTGGCAGTAGGTGATCTGCAGCTTCTCGTTATCGACCAGCGCCTGGTCGGCCTTGACCGTGCCTTCCAGCTGCTCGACCTTGTACTGCTGGTCCTTCGCGGTCATGGCCGCGACGCTGTCCTGGCGGATCAGGCGCTGGTAGCGGGCGTTGTCCACGCGCGCGGCCTCCAGCTGGGCCACGTCCTGCGCCAGCTGGCCTTCATACTGCGCCAGCAGCACCTCGTACGGGCGGGTGTCGATCAGCGCCAGCAGATCGCCCTTGTGGACGTGCTGGCCCTCGGTGAACAGCACCTGCATGAGGTAGCCGTCAATGCGCGACTGCACCGTGACGTTGGTGATCGGCACCACCGTGCCCAGCTCCGTCAGCACCACCGGCATGTCGCCCCGGCCAATGGTCGCCACCGCCACCGGCTGGTCGCCGCCGGCCGCATG
>NZ_JABLUU010000040.1:0-3386 GCF_018491655.1 Komagataeibacter oboediens
AACCGGTCGATCGTCACAAGCACAGTATGATCGCCGATCATTTCCCGGCACGACCAGACCCACGCCGAGTGCCGGTATGGAAGAGAACCTGACCGCCATGGAGCGATCAGGTCCAAATTCTGACGATGTCATGCTCCCCGATGTGCCATCAGGGAAGCGATCAATGCGTCGGGCGCCTTGAAACGTCCTCGCCGGAGTGACGGCGGTAACACAGCCTCGACTGCTTCGAGTTTTTCGGATGGATCTATCCGCAGATAAACCTCGGTCGTTCGGATATCCGCATGCCCCAGCCAGAGCGCAACCTTGCGAATATCCCGCGTGGCCTGAAGCATGGTCACCGCGCAGCTATGCCGCAAGAGATGAGGTGTAATCACGCGATCTGATAAAGTGGGACATTGACTTGCGGCTGAAGCCGCATGTTTTTCCAGGATATATTCGAAGCCTGCGCGCGTCATCGTCCGGCCTTGTGCATTGGTAAATAATTCCGGTGTTGGTGGCGTGCCTCTGACGGCGAGCCATGCCCGGATATCGCGCGCGGTATCTTTCCAGAGCGGCAGGCACCGCTCACGCCGCCCCTTGCCCAACACCGTGACGCTGGGTGCGGGATGCAGGACGACGTCTTCAAGGCGGACACCAACCAGTTCAGAAACACGTAATCCACCTGCGAAACAAAGATGCAGCATGGCCCGATCTCGTATTCCTGCACGGGTCTTGAGATCGGGAGCGTCGAGAACAGCGCGTATTTCGATCAGCGTCAGATGTTGAACGAGTTTCTGTTCATGCCGCTTGCCCGGGATCGCTCTGATCTGGGCAATCTGTTCCAGTGCTCTGGGATATTTCAATTCGACGTAGCGCATAAATGTCTTGATTGCCGCGAGCCGCAGATTCCGGGTGGAAGCACTGTTGCCGCGCTCCCGTTCGATATTGGTGAGGAATGCGATGACCATGTCGGCATCAATCTGTTCGAGCATGAGCTGGGCTGGCCGCACACGTAATCTGGTAGAGACAAAAGTGAGGAGCAGCGTGAAGCTACGGGCGTAGGCATCGCAGCTATGCGGACTGAAACCACGCTGATTGGGTAGGTAGTCACGCAGGAAGCCAGTGATGAGAGGCGCGATCGGGGTCATGACAGCTTCTCCCCGATCAGGTTTTCGACCATTCCCGCGATATCGCTCATCAATTCAGGTGTCGCCTGCAGATACCAGTAGGTATATCGGATATGTGCGTGCCCGAGGTACGTCGACAGCGCGATAAAATCGCGTGCCACATCCTCCCGTCGGGCCGAGCATTGTTCGAGCACCCGTGTCGCGAAGGTATGTCGGAGATCATGGATGCGGGGGCGGCGGGTGCGCCCTTGGCCGACACCCGCCTTGCGCAGGATGACATGGAATGCTGCATACAAGGTTCCCACGCCCATCGGCTTTCCACCAACGGACAGAAACATATGATCGTCCTCCCCTGAGAACCGCTCACGGATAGCAAGGTAGTCGCGCAATGCGGCAGCGACGCTCGGATGCATCGGAACAAGTCGGCTTTTATTGAATTTCGTCTGACGGATATGCAGCACGTCGCCCAATAACAGATCACACAACCGAAGATTCAGCGCCTCGGAGACCCGCAGACCGGTCGACGCAAGCAATCCGATCAGCATCACGTATATGTGCTGCCTGAGCGGACTGGGCTTCTGCCGACGCAAATTACCTGCCGCAGCAAGCATGCGGGCAATCTCGTCCCGAGAATAGATATAAGGCGTCGGTCTCGATACCGGGCAATAGAATATGTGGTGGTCAGGAACTTCATGAAGAGGATCTTCCGCGCGCAGAAAACGTGCAAAATGCGCAAGCTCCTGAAGTTTTCGATATCGGCTGCGTTGGGTTGACGAGGTCGAAGATGACCACTCCAGCGCGCTCTCGATACGAATATGGGTATCGGTGCGTTCCGCCGCATAGCGGGCAAATGCCTCGAGATGACGGGCTGTTTTTTCAAGTTTGAACCCCTGTGAGCGGCGCAGGGTTATGTAGCGATTCACGTCGTCGATCAGCATGGCGCCCTCCCATCCCAAGGTTGGGCAATAGCCGACAGGAGCGTCAGATCGACCTTGGCATAATGGGCCGTCATCGCTGTATCGCGGTGGCGAAGTACCGCGCCGACATCAGCCAGGCTTACCCCATGACGCAACATGGCGGTTGTCGCCGAATGACGCAGAATATGTGCGCCGCGATGCGGGCTATCTATGCCGGCCCGCGTCAAGGCACGATTGACCAGGCATTTTACGACGATCCGGTTAATCTCATGGACCGGAGCGACTACCGTGACGAACAACGCTCGTGTTGGCGCCGGCGGTCTTTGACGCGTCACATAGGCAATGATAGCGTCGCCTATTTCCTGCGTCAGTGGCAGCAATTCAAGTCGGCGACCTTTCCCATGGATACGAATATGACCCTGAGTCCAGTCGAGGTCGTCAAACGTCAGGCGCGCCACCTCGCTGGCACGCAATCCAAGACGGGCAAGAAGTAGAATGATGGCTCGATCCCGGAGATGCTGTTCGCCATCGCACGCATCGATAATGCGCCCAATCTCCGTGTCCGGAAGAAATCGCGGGATGGAGGTCAGCTGCCAGTTTGCTGATCGGGGCAGTGCATGCACCAATCCCGACGGACAACGCCTTGTCGCAACCAAAAAACGCAGAAATGACCGTGTTGAAACAATGATGCCCTTTACTCGACACTGTGAGACATTCTGTCCCCGTTCCAGGACGAAGGCACGGATGGTGGCTGCCGTATAAGTGGTCGGATCTTCACCCATGTAGGCAACAAAAAGACGAATGACGTGAAGGTAAAAACCGAGCGTTGTCTCTGCCAGACCATGCTGTTCCAATGCCCAATGTCTGAATTCCACGAGGAGAGCGGGTTCGGCAGGAGCAGGCAAAGAATCCAGCACTTTGCATGTTTCCAAATAGATAATGAATAATTTGGCACATCCCACGACATCCTGACGGAGATCGCCGGGAAATCGCGCTCGATATCCCGACGCGATCAGCGTAGATGAAGCCATGTATGCTTGGCGAATGGTCGCGAGCGTATAATCTGCCGCGCGTGCCCAATGCGTCCAGCATGCCAGCAGCCGCTCCAATTCTATAACGGTCAAAGGTGTGTATTGCTTCTCGCGAAGCCACTGAAGAAAACCCTCGACATGATTTGCTGCAAGTCCAGCTGCCAGTCGTGCTTTAACCGAATTCTGGCGGATATAATTACCCGTTGGCATGATGCCTCCTCCTGTTGGGTGGAAGCAGAATTATGACCATGGGATCTATCGATCAGGACGACCGAAATGGCGTGCCGCGATATGATCGGGGACCATGCCATGCCTGTGACGATCGGCGTGTC
>NZ_JABLUU010000041.1:0-1992 GCF_018491655.1 Komagataeibacter oboediens
CGCCCCAACCAGCACCGGAACGATAGCTGCCAACGGCAATATTTCGGGCGGCTGGTGGGTAAAAACGGGCAATATCCTGCGCCAGTGCCTGAAGATAACTTCGATCACGGTTTCAGGCACAATCGAGATCACGTTCCCTACAGCGTACGCCGACGTTCCGACCGTCTCCGCGGAATGGGCCGATCTCGATGGCAATTCGGCATGGGCCAATGTCCTCACCCAAAACGGGGCGCCTGTAATATCTGCAACAGGCGTGAGCCTATGGGCGCGCGCCCTGGGGCAAGGTGGCGCACTGGCTGATTCCGCCGGGTGGGGCTGGGTGACCGTTGAAGGTCCCGTGGCAGACTGACAGTAAAGGAAGACATCATGACAACGCAGAACTACATCCTCTACCGCACCGCTGCCTTCATGTACCAGCCGGGCTATGCCTATACGCAGGGCGCGACGCCTTTTGTCCCGGCAGCACAGGTTTCGTCCCCGGTTGGCGCGGTTGTCGGAACCCAGCAGATGGCCAGCCTGACTGGCGTAACCGCACCCGACGGGTTCGCCTATGCGCTGGATGCGGACGGCAGATACCCGCCGGGCAGCATCTATACACCGTCCACGGAATATACGCTGTCCGGTAACTCCACGGCGACGGCGGGAACCGCCCTGACGCTGACCCTGACACCGGATAATGACGGGCCGGGCACGGATACGACGGTCACGCTGTCCGACGGAAACGCAGGCGGGACGTTCTCGGCCGATACCGTGACGTTCAACGGCTGCACGAACACGGCCCGGACCGTGACCTATACACCCAAGGCGGCAGGGACGGTCACGATCAGCGCCACGAACACCGGCGGCCTGACCAACCCGGCCAGCCTGAATGTGACGGTTGGCGCCGCCACCGCGTCGTGAGCGGGTTTGTCATAAAGCAGGGCGCCACGTTTCGGCTGGCCGCCCTGATCCGTAGTTTTGATGGCATGGTGCTGGACCTGACCGGATGCACGTTTTCCAGTCAGTTGCGCGATGCGCTGGGCAATCTGCTGGCTGATCTGTCGGTTCAGATCGTGCCGGGCCGCACCGGCATAATCCAGATCACCAGCGCGGCCGACACAGGCGCGTGGGCACCCGGCCGGTATCGGTGCGATCTTCGCACGGTCTGGCCGGACGGCACCATCCAGTCGAGCGAGACATTTCCTGTCACCGTCATCACGGGCGTTACCGTGCCCACAACAGGCAGCCCTTCATCATGACAACTGCCATCCCCCTGACCAACCAGCCGCAGGTGGTCGAGATCGCGCCGGGCAATGCCGCCACCATGCCGCTGTCCATCAAATCCGTGGCGTTCGATGGCGTCGGCAATCTGACCGTTACCCTGTCTGATGGGACCGTGCTGGAACCGGTGCCCTGCGCCCAGCAGATTGCGGCGGCGTTCGGTGGCGTCGCCTTGGTCGTGGTGGATGCCAACGGCAATCTGCTGGCCGATGGCAAGCCGGTTGGAAAGGTCGTGGCGTCATGATCGGGCACGTGTTCGATGTGGTGAATGCCTGGTCCGGCCTGATCGAAGGCGGGATGGGTCTGGTCGGCGGATGGTATGGCAACGTTGCCAAAAACCGGCTGGCCACGCGGCAGGAACAGCTATCGGCAGGACAGCAGGCATTGGAATTGGCTGCACAGACCCATGGACTGATCGCTGACTACATTCAGCGCACTGATACACTGACCCGCCAGCTATGGGCACGGGATGACGTGATACAGGAAGTCTATGCCCAGGCTATCGCGGCCCGACTGGTGGTGCATGAACTGGATGCCAATGATGGGCGGCCGCCACGACAGTTCGAGCCGTTGCCGTCCTATCCTGCCCTGCCTGTCGAACCGGCAGGCCCTATGCCTGATCCACAGGACATAAAGAAAGAGGTCTGATTGACCTCTTATACCCCTCTAAGAATGCATTCTGTGGGGTTCCAAATTGTATGTCCCGCAGTTCCAAACCTGTTGGCGCGCTAC
>NZ_JABLUU010000042.1:0-1922 GCF_018491655.1 Komagataeibacter oboediens
CCTTTATGAGCAGCCCCAATTATACTGGATGCCAATCAGATAGATGCCGACGAGCCAGATCCCTGAATTTACTTCGTTCTTCCTGGCTTGGCCCATTTGAAACCGGCGCGGGGCTTTCATCCCAATTGCGAAAGGGGAAACGTTGAGCAAATAGTTGCTGCGCAAACTGCTCAATCTCTTTCTCGCTACAGAGTAAAGCAACAGCCTCTCGTCTATTTGCCCATTTCTATATTAATTATTATTTCTGCAATATATAGGGAGTTGTCGGTATTATACAGGCCGCATTTTCGTGCTTCTTCTCGCAAAAAGGACAGTGCATTTTTTATATTATTTGCTTTTTGTGTAAATTCATCATCGCGCTCGTTATGCTGCATACTTTTTCTCAAAACTGTAGTTGCTAAGAACCGCCTTGGTAACGTTTAGTTTTGCACGGGATTTATCAAGAACAGCCTGCGAGACGGGTACAACTGCAGAAGCCACATCATGGCCTGATGGCAGTGTCATGCGGTTATGAATATGGGCTTCAACACCCGCGCCGGGAACAATCCGCTTCAGGACACCCCAGGCTGTCAGAAATAGGTAGGTATCAATGTTATTGATAATCGAAAATTCGATGCATGCCAGAATGAGTTCGGCAGAAATCTGCCGACGCAGAGAGAATGGCAGGTCACGTTCTACACCAAAACGCGTTATCTCCCACACATTCGCGCAAGAAGGTGCGTTGGTGGAGGGCAGCATATCAGGCCAGAGAGTTTCCAGCATATAAGGCCGGTTGGTTGGTAGTAGCCGGATCATGCCCCGAACAGCGCCCGCATTATCACGCCATACGAGATACACAGCAGCCGGTGTATCAAACTGGTCGTATTCCATGCCTTTGTAAAATGGCACATCCCACTGTTCATGGGTCACAAAATGGCGGTAACGAAACTTGAACTGCTCGGCGAGGGCGTCTCCACACCATTTGGCGTTTTCAACGGTTACGACTTCAATCATTGATCCGCTCTCTTCCTGTTGGATGAACTGATCATTCATGAAAATCGACAGTCAGGTTACCTGTCAGACCTGACAGGTTTTACAGTTCAATCAACCCTGCACAGATAGCCCGCACCACACCCATGATACGATTCGTACATTTCAGCTTCAGCAAGGCATTGTTGATGTGAAAGTTAACAGTGCGCTCACTGACGCCAACAATCATCCCGGTTTCCCAAGAGCTTTTGCCCTTGGCTGTCCATCTCAGACATTCTTTTTCACGCGGGGTAAGGATGGGGAGCGACACATCTGCCGGTTCATCCAATTTTTTATAACTTGCGATAAAGAAATTAGATAAGGCGCGCAGATAAAGTTCAATTTCCTGCTCTATGTTTTTATCTGTAAACGCAAAACAAATGGCATAAATTAATCTGTCATGTGTATGGACTGGTATTGTTAGTCCCTTTTTTATGCCAAATTCATATACATCCCTTATTATTTTCTTTTCTGCTTTGTTTATATTTCTTATTTCATGCCAAAAATATGGATGACTCATGAATCTGGATTTTTTTATTATGGGATCAGAGATTATATAATTGTTCTCAATGTAGAAATTGACCCATTCCGTCGGATACCCGACGTGTATAAAATTTTCTTTAGGATCTTCAATCCTGTTCAATTCCACAATGGTTACGTGGACACTCCCAACTGACAGAACGGCACCGAGATAGATGGATAGTAGATCGTGTTTAGTGGCTGCGTTCTCAAGGTCATGTAGTTTCGCCAGAAGGTCAATCGTCAAGCCCACCATCTGTGCTGCGCCTACCTCCAGTGCCATCCAATAGTAAGCCTAAATTATATGATGTATTTATTCTACAGATTTATCATAGCGATTGTCGTCCTCAGACCGGGAGCAGCCTACGCAGCCAAAAATCTTCCCCGTCCATCTT
>NZ_JABLUU010000043.1:0-1856 GCF_018491655.1 Komagataeibacter oboediens
TCGATGAAGCGGTCGGGCAGGGTCATGGGGCGGAAGCGCACGCGGTCCAGCAGGCCGGTTTTGGCCAGATGGGTCATGACATAGCTGCCAAATCCGCCAACCGAGCCTTCCTCGATGGTGATCAGCACGGCGTGGTTGCGCGCCAGCTGTTCAACCAGGGCCGTGTCGATCGGCTTGGCGAAGCGGGCATCGGCCACGGTGGGGGACAGGCCCTGCGCTGCCAGCATGTCGGCCGCCTTCAGCGCGTCCGCCAGCCTCGGCCCGAGCGACAGGATGGCGATGCCGCCCTGTTCCGGCCCGGACTGCCGGGTCATTTCACGCACGATTCGCCCGCGCCCGATCTCCAGGATCTGGCCCGCGGCCGGAAGCTCCAGCCCCAGTCCGCCGCCGCGGGGGTAGCGCAGGCCGATCGGGCCTTCGTCAAACGCGATGGAGGTCGCGGTCATGTGCAGCAGTTCCAGCTCGTTGCTGGGCGCCATCAGCGTCATGCCCGGCAGGCAGCCGAGATAGGCGATGTCGAACGCGCCCGCATGGGTCGCGCCGTCGGCGCCCACCAGCCCCGCGCGGTCGATGGCGAAGCGCACCGGCAGCTTCTGCAGCACCACGTCATGCATCACCTGGTCATAGGCGCGCTGCAGGAAGGTGGAATAGATGGCGCAGAACGGCCGCAGCCCCTCGGTCGCCATGCCGGCGGCAAAGGTCACGGCATGCTGTTCGGCAATGCCGACGTCAAAGAAACGGTCGGGATAGGCCCTGGCGAACTTGTCCAGCCCGGTGCCCGACGGCATGGCGGCGGTGATCGTGACGATCCTGTCGTCGGTCGCGGCCTGGCGGACCAGTTCCTTTGCAAAGACCGAGGTGTAGCTCGGCGGGCCGGACGGGCCCTTCTTCTGCTCGCCGGTCACGACATTGAACTTCGAGACCGCGTGATACTTGTCGCCCGCCGATTCGGCCGGCTTGTAGCCATGGCCCTTCTCGGTAATCACATGCAGCAGCACGGGGCCGACATCCTCGGCGTCGCGCAGGTTGCGCAGGATGTGGACCAGCTGGTTCATGTCGTGCCCGTCAACGGGGCCGACATAATAGAAGCCGAGTTCCTCGAACAGCGTGCCGCCGGTCATGATGCCGCGCGCGTATTCATCCGCCTTCTTCGCCGTGCGTTCCAGGCGGCCGGGCAAGCGCTTGGCCATCTTGGCCGCCAGTTCGCGCAGGTTGAGGAACTTGCGCGACGACATGAGGCGCGAGAGGTAGTTCGACATCGCGCCGACCGGCGGCGCGATGGACATCTCGTTATCGTTCAGCACCACGATCAGGCGCTCGGCGCCCGGGCCGCAATGCGACGCGTTGTTCATGGCTTCGTACGCCATGCCCGCCGAGATCGAGCCATCGCCGATCACCGCGATCACGTTGCGCTCGCGGTAGGAGGGGTCTTCCTCCGCGCGCAGGTGGTGGGCGACGGCCATGCCGAGGCCTGCGGAAATGGAAGTCGAGGAATGCGCCGCCCCGAACGGGTCATATTCGCTCTCGCTGCGCCGGGTGAAGCCCGACAGGCCGCCCGGCTGGCGCAGGGTGCGGATGCGCTCGCGCCGTCCGGTCAGGATCTTGTGCGGATAGGCCTGGTGGCCGACATCCCAGATCACCCGGTCATCGGGCGTGTCGAACACGGCATGCAGCGCCACCGTCAGTTCGACCACGCCCAGCGACGCGCCAAGGTGGCCGCCGGTGGTGGATACGGCATCGATCGTCTCGGACCGCAGTTCTTCCGCCAGCTGCTTCAGCTGCTCCACCGAAAGGTTGCGCATGTCATGCGGCATGCGAACCCGGTCAAGCTGTGGGTAGCGCCCAAGGGTCGGAAT
>NZ_JABLUU010000044.1:0-1496 GCF_018491655.1 Komagataeibacter oboediens
GCCACGGTGCAGGCGCTGTTCGGGCAGTATTTTTCGGACACGGCGGACCAGCAGGAAAGTGCGGCCAACCCCGACGGGTCCACCGCCAACACCATGGCGGGGATTGCGGTCGTGGGCTACACGCCCTCGGCTGCGGGAACGTGGTCGTATTCGACCGATGGCGGGAAGACATGGACGCAGATCGATGCCTCGGTCTCGGCCACGGACGCGCTGGTGCTGTCCAATTCGGCGCAGACGAAGCTGCAGTTCACGCCGGCCGCGAACTATAACGGCGCGCCGGTCAGCGGGGATGACCTGAAGGTCGTGCTGATCGACGGTTCGGACGCGCAGTCTGGCAGCCCGGCGCTGGTGGGGACGGATGGTGCGGCGCTGTCCACCGCGAGCGGCCAGCCGCTGACGGGGGCCGCCCTTGCGGCGTCGGGCGGCGTTGCGGTCAGCGGGGTCGATGTCTCGACCCGTGGGGGGCAGACGGCGCTCAGCGTGGGGACGGTTGACCTGTCCACGCAGGTTGCCCCGGTCAATGACCCGCCGGTGATGAATGACGGGCCGTATGACCTGCCGCCGGTCACCACCAACGGGGCGGATGGCGACAATACGGGGGCGACCATCGCCAGCCTGTATGGCAGTGCGGTAAATGACTCGGCGGACGGGCAGAAGACGGCGGGCGACCCTGCCGGCTCGACCGCCGATACGCTGGGCGGGATCGCGATTACCGGCAACGCGGCCAACCCGGTGACGCAGGGGACATGGCAGTATTCGACCGATGGCGGGAAGACGTGGACGGACGTGCCCGCGGACGTGTCGGGCGGCAATGCCCTGGTGCTGGGGGATGGCGCGTCGCTGCGCTTTGATCCGGTGCCGAACTTCACCGGCACGCCGGGGACGCTGACGACGCAGGTTGTCGAGACCTCGACGGACGTGCCGCTGACGGGTACCAGCAACGGGGTTGCGACCAGCGTGACGGGTGCGGCGCTGGATGGCAGCAGCACGGCGCTGGGTGGCGTGGACATTACCGGGATGCAGCAGGCCAGCCCCAACGGGCCGGTCAGCCTGAACAGCCAGCCGCTGGGCGTGACGGTGCAGCCGGACAGCCATGCGGATGTCACCATGCCGTCCGGGCTGGAGGACCAGCCCGGCCCGAAGGAGACGGTGTCGCAGCTGTTCACCACGACGGACCCGAACGGCGTGGGGGGCGTGGCCATTACCGGCAACGCCACGCCTGCGGGCGAGGGGACATGGATGTACATCGTGCCCGGCGGGACGGCACAGGCGCTGCCGGGTGACCTGTCGGCGCGCAGTGCGGTGGTGCTGCCGGCGGATGCGCGGATATGGTTCCAGCCCGCGCCGAACTTCAACGGTGACCCGTCGGACATCGCGCTGACGGCGACGGTGGTGGACAACACCGCGGCCACGGCGTTCACCGCATCCGACGGCACGACCGTTGCCGGGAACGCCATCACCGCGGCGGTGACCGGTGTCGATGTCAGCCATACGGG
>NZ_JABLUU010000045.1:0-1425 GCF_018491655.1 Komagataeibacter oboediens
GCCTCGCGCTTGCCCGCACCCGCCAGCATGAACACCACATGGCGGCTGGAATGAATGGCGGGATAGGTCAGCGTCAGGCGCGTATGCGGCGCATCATCGGGCACGCAGCTTGAAACCCACAGCGTCCTTTCCTTCAGCACCGGCTGCCGCGGGAACAGCGATGCGGTATGCCCGTTATCGCCCAGACCCAGCATCACCACGTCAAACAGCGGGCGGCCGGGTTCCAGCACCCTGCTGCCATATACCCGTTCCAGCTCCGCCTGATAGGTCGCCGCCGCCTGCGCCGGGTCGCCCGATGTCGGCATGGGGTGGACGTTGGCGGGCGGCACCGGCACGTGGGCCAGCATTTCGGTCTCCACCATGTTGTAATTGCTGGCCGGATCGCTGTCGGGCACGAAGCGTTCATCGCCAAAGAAGAACTGCGTGTTCGCCCACGGAAAGCGGTCACGGTACGCGTCCGACGCCAGGATCTGGTACAGCCGCTTTGGCGTGGACCCGCCCGACAGCGCGATCATGAACGGGCCGCCCGTTTTCGCCAGCGCCTGCTCCGTCAGCCACTTCGCCATATGCCGGGCAATGGCCTCGGCATCGGGCAGGACCACCATCCGGCCCGTTTTCACGTCATGTCCCACCGTCATGTCATGCATCTCCCAGCACGTATTTCTCAATGCCATTGGCGAACCCTTCCTCCTCGCACGAGGTCGAGACATGGGTCGCCTGCTTCTGCACCTCGGGGCTGGCCTGCCCCATGGCGATCGACATGCCGCTCCTGCGGAACATCAGCACGTCATTGGGCTGGTCGCCCAGCGTCACCATCTGGCTGGCGGGAATGCCCAGCAGGCGCTCGAGCGTCATCACCACGCCGCCCTTGTTGGCGTCCCTGTTGGTCACATCCACGTAGTACGGCTGCGACAGGGCGGCCGACGCCGTATCGCCCAAAGCCTGCTGCAGGTCATGCTCGAGGCGTTTCATGAGGTCGAGGTCATCGCTGACGCCGGTGATCTTGACCACCTGATCCAGCCTGTCTTCCACATTGCCGACCACGGGCGGGAATTTCACCGTCCACTGCTCGCGCGCGACATGCGGGGCTTCAGCGTTGGAGACGATCCAGTCATTGCCGTTATAGACCCACGGGTCGGCCCTGTGGTCACGGATGATGCCAATCACCCTGCGCGCGGTATCGGCCGGCAGGGTGCGGGCCTCGATCACGGTGAAATCGGGCCGGACCATCATCCCGCCGTTGAAGCCCGCGATCGGTTCGGAAATCTTCAGCGGGTCAATGACCATCTTCATGCCCTTGGGCGGGCGGCCGCTGGTGATGGTGAACAGGATGCCACGTTCACGCAGGCGTTCGACAGCCCGGATGGCGCGTGGTGTCAGGATCTTGTCCTTCGTGACCAGCGTGCCGTCCACATCGGCCA
Source organism: Komagataeibacter oboediens (assembly GCF_018491655.1). Classification (NCBI taxonomy): domain Bacteria; kingdom Pseudomonadati; phylum Pseudomonadota; class Alphaproteobacteria; order Acetobacterales; family Acetobacteraceae; genus Komagataeibacter; species Komagataeibacter oboediens. The sequence goes on from NZ_JABLUU010000045.1 coordinate 1,422, forward strand.
GCAC
>NZ_JABLUU010000046.1:0-1226 GCF_018491655.1 Komagataeibacter oboediens
TAGGGCGTGTCGGTGCAGGCCTGTCCATGATCGCCCCTCAAAGTGATCGAGGCCCAGTTCCTCCTTGAGTTGCTGATGCGCCTGCTCGCAGACCCATCGGGCTTTGATCGCAGCGGCCAGTAGCCTGAGGGAGGAGTCGGCAGACAGGTTGGACAGATAGTATTTCCGTTCTCCAGTGGAACGGTGCTCGCCAATCAGCCAGGCTTCCTCCCCGGGCATATGCTGGGCCGTCCGGCCACCGATACGCTGGGCTGGACCATCTGCAACGCGTATCCGCATGGCTGCAAAGCGGGCCGCCAGGCCACCTTTGGTCCCGCGACGCCAACTGACCCTGCGCCATGTTGCCGTTTCCAGTATCTTATGGGCAGGGACAGATTGCTGGTCCGGTACCGGATGCATCCGGGATGGGCCGCGCTTTCTGGCCGGAAACACCAGCTCCACATCGGTGGAATAGACTTTCTGATGGCGTGGTATCCCGACTGCCCAGCGCAGGCCCCGCGCACTCAGGGCCTGACGGAACGGGGCGGACAGGCCATAACCGGCATCCGCAAGAACACAGCCAAAACGGACACCTGCGGCACAGAGGCGATCAATCTCTTCGATCGCCATCTCCGGTTTGGTCCTGGAGCCCTGATGTTCCAGTGGAACACCAGCCCGATTCAGGCGTGCCGGATCTGCTGTCCAGATATCGGGCAGGAACAGACGGAGTGACAGCATCAGTGGCACTTCACGCGAAGCCAGTGTCACGGACACCAGTGTCTGACAATTCGCTTTCTTGCCCAGGGTCGAAGCATATTGGGGCGCTACGCCAACAGAATGTTCTCCCTTTTTGGGAAGGGAGGTATCATCGATGATCAGCCATGAACGCTCCCCGCCCACCAGATGGTCAGCATGACGCCACAGAGCAGCCTCAAGTGGCGCACTGTCCCACACACCGGCACTGACGAAATGATGCAGCCGGTCATAAGGGATATCGCCATTGCGTGCAGCCATGGGCTGCACGCTCTTGCGGTCACCAGGTCCGATCAGGCCTGCAATATAAGCCGGACACATCGCCCGCTGCGCTTTGTGACCCAGGGCCGCCAGAAATGGCGCAAGCCATACTTCCAGATCCGATCGCCAGTCGGTGTTCATCGCCAGCTCCCACTACAGCGGGTCTTCCATGAATCACTGATCGCACCCGTTGGGAATCCTTATCCCAAATTTTCTGCCAAAGTAGTGCTAGC